>JBLNGJ010000571.1:0-5619 GCA_050264675.1 Micromonosporaceae bacterium | reverse complement strand
GGACGAGATGGCCCGGTGGCAGGCCCGGCTGCGCGACGCGGCGACCGGCTTGGGCGCAGCGGCCCGCTTCCAGGGCTGGCTGGCCGAGCACGGTGAGCCGATGCCCGCCGTCTGCGACATCGACTTGATGTTCGCCGGAGCCGGCTCCGCCGTGGGGATTGCGCAGCCGACCCGGCTCGTGGTGACCGAGGTGCATTCGGACGAGGAGCTGCTGACGCACGGCATGTTCGCACCGTTCGTGGAGAAGGTGCATCCGACGTTCACCGACGACGTCCTCGACGGCTACCGCAGCCTGGTGGGGGGCGACGAGATCATCATGGATGCGACGATCCGGCATTACAACAAGACGTTCGCCCGGCGGCTACTGGACTGCCCGGAAATCGAGGCGTGCGACCGGTCGCCGGCCCCGCCGGAGCTGCGCCGGCATCTCGCCGACCTGGTTGTCGAGGCGGCACCCGACGGGCTGCGGCTGGTCGAGCGGGCGAGCGGTCGCGCCGTGCGGTTGGTGGCACTGCCGTTGGCGTGGCTGGGGCTGCGGTACAACCCGATGAGCGTGTTTGGCTTTCCCAAGCGCCGGACGGGGAGCTTGTTCTCGATCGAGCCGGGCGAGCACCTGCCGGAGGTTTCGTTCGACGACGTGCTGCTGTCCCGCCGAGCCTGGTCGGTGGCGGCGGAGGAGCTGACGGACCGAGTCGGCGCCGAGGGTTTCCTCGCCGTCCAGCGCCTGCGGGACCGGCTTGGCCTGCCCCGGCACGTCTTTGTGCGGATCGCGGACGAAGGCAAGCCCATCTATGTCGACCTGGACAGCCCGTTGCTGATCCGGCAGCTTTCCCGGTTCGCGGCCCGGGCCGCCAGCGTCGGCTTCTGGGAGATGGTGCCGGGTCCCGGCGAGCTGTGGGCCCGGTTCGGCGGTCAGGCATACACCAGCGAACTCCGCTTCGCGGCGTTCGACGCTCGACGATAGGGGTGGACTGTGACCAAGGATTACTCGGTGCCGGTCCTGATCGGCGAGGGTGCCGATGACTACGCCCGCTATATGCGCACGGACGCACTGCTGTCCCTGCAACGGGGTCCGGACGAGTGGATCCACCGGGATGAGCTGCTGTTTCAGGTCGTGCACCAGTCCACCGAACTATGGCTGAAGTTGGCCGGCGCCGAGATGGCCGAGGCCGCGACCTGCATCCGCACCGACCGGCCGGAGACCGCGACCCGGTTGCTCGGCCGGGCCTCGCTCGCCATGCGCCTGCTCACCGGGCAGCTGGAGATGCTGCGGCACTTGGCGCCGTGGGATTTCCAGCTCATCCGTACGGTGCTCGGCCACGGCTCGGGGTTCGAGTCGCCGGGCTGGCACGGGATCCGGCAACGGGGCCAGGATCTCGGCGCGGCCTTTGACGAGCTGGTGACCAGGCAGAAGGTCGACCTCGTGGAGCTGTACCAGGGCAGCCCGGAGGCACCGCTCTACCGGCTCGGCGAGGCGTTGATCGAATGCGATGAGCACATCGCCTTGTGGCGGACCGTCCATTACAAGGTCGCCACCCGGATCATCGGTCACCAGGTCGTCGGCACCAAGGGCACGAACGTTGACGTGCTGGCCAAGCTGATCAGCTACAAGTTCTTCCCCGAGCTGTGGCGCATCCGCACCGAGCTGACCGAGACCGGCCCGATGGGTGGGTCATGAACCCGGCCAGCTTCCGGGCCGCCTTCCCGATGCTCGGGCGGACTGTCCACCTCGCGAGCTGCAGTCTCGGCGCGCGGTCGGTCGACCTCGACGCGGCGCTGGCCCGCATGCTCGACGCGATGTCGTCAAGCGGCGCGCCGTGGCACGACTTCGAGGACGAGGTCACCCAGGCGCGGCGGCGGTTCGCCACCCTGATCGGCGCTGACGTCGACGAGATCGCGTTGGTGCCCAACGCCTCCGTGGGCGCCTACCAGGTGGCGTCCACACTGGATTACCGGGACCGACCCCGGATCGTCACCAGCGATGTCGAGTTCCCCTCGATCGCGCATGTGTGGCTGGCCCAGCGTCCGCGATCCGCCGAGGTCGTCTACGCCGAGGACATTGCCGCGGCGATCGATGACCGCACCGCGCTCGTATCCATCCCCGCTGTCACCTACCTGGAGAGCGCCCGGATGCCGGTGGCGCGGACGGTTCGGGCCGCGCACGCCGCTGGCGCCAAGGTGTTCGTGGATGCCTATCAGGCGGTCGGCGTCGAGCCGGTGGACGTTCGGGCCCTCGACTGCGACTACCTGGTGGCCGGCACGATGAAATACCTGCTCGGCCTGCCCGGCGTGGCGTTCCTCTATGTGCGCGGCGGCGGGGCGGGCGACTGGCCGCCACAGCTTACCGGCTGGTTCGGCCGGACGGACCCGTTCGCGTTCGATCCGCGTTCGCTCGATTATCCGGACCACGCCCGGCGGTTCGAGACCGGTACGCCATCCGTGCCGGCGATCTATGCCGCCAACGCCGGACTGGGCCTCATCTCTGAGCTGGACCTGGCCGCCGTCAAAGCCCACATCGGCGGCTTGCTCGACCAGGTCGCGGCCCGGCTGCGGGAGCAGGGGGAGACGCTCCGCCAACCCGCCGACGCGGGCGCGCACCTCGCGCTGCTCGACGAGGATCCGGCCGAGCTGGCCGCGCACCTCGCCGGCCACCACATCGCGGTCAGCCCACGCGGCGCGGTCGTCCGGCTGTCCTTCCACTACTACAGCAATCTCGACGATGTGCACGCGGTATGCGAGGAGATCAAGCAATACCGGAAGGCGACTCGGTCCCGGCCCATCGCCCGCAGCACCCTGGGGGATCGTTATGCATGAGTTAGAAGACTGGCTCGCCGAGTTCGAGCGGTTTCCGTACGACCAAGTTGTTGACGAGTTTCACGCTGTCGGTAAACACTTTGTCGCCGCCGAACTGCTCCAGAAGCTCGACCGGGTACGCGTCGCGGTGCGGGTGCTGGACGGGTTTCTCGAGACGACGCTTGACAAGTGGGACGGGAGCTACGACTACCAGACCTATCTCGCGCTGGGCCTGCTGCCGCTGGCCAACCTCACCCGGGACGAGGACGTGGCCGCCGCCGCGGTGCAGAGCGACCGGCTCGTCGTTCAGCTCATCACCGACGCGTTGCGGTTCGAGCTCGACTCGAGCGACGGCACCTCGCCGCTGTTCCCGGTGCAGACGCCCCCGCCGGAGGTCGTGGCCCGGCGGCTGCGGCTCGGTGTCCGTGCGCTCCAACCGGCGCTCGGGCGACTTGGCTACCCCGGGGCCAACGACCTTGACGATGACTTCGAGCCCGAGCAGGTGGTGCGCCGGCTGTGCGCGACCGTCGAGGCCGACCGGTCGGAGGCCGAGGTGCTGGCGCTGAGATTGAGCAACCTGCCGGTGTGGGTGTCGCACGACGAGTACATGTTCATTCGCATCCTGCAGTCGTTCGAGTCGACGTTTGCGTTCCTGGCCGTGTGTGTGCGGGCCGCCGTCAAGGGGATCGGCGCGGGTGACGCGCGGAACGCGGTGAGCCAGCTCGCCCTCGCCGAGGCCCGCCTGCATGAGGCCGGACGGCTCTTCTCGCCGCTGGCCACGATGCAGGTCGAAGCGTTCCGTACCTTCCGGATGTACACCGAAGGAGCCAGCGCCATCCAGTCCCGCAACTACAAGGCCGTCGAGGCGCTCTGTCGGGTGCCGGACCAGGAACGGCTGGACTCGGCGGCCTACCTCTCGGTGCCCGACATCCGTACCCGCGTGCTCGCCGGGCAGGCGACCCTGGACGAGGCGGTGCGCGAAGCGGGCGAGCAAGGGCTGCTGGACGACCAGCTCCGCGCCGAGGTCGAGCAGGCCATGCGCACGTTCGCGGCGACACTGCTGCGATGGCGCCAGACCCACTACAGCCTGGCGGTCCGGATGCTCGGGGACCGTACCGGAACCGGCTACACCGAGGGCACACCGTACCTGGACCGGGTCAGGGAAATTCCGGTCTTTCAGCACCTCGACGGTGAACGGGCCGCGCCATGAGCTCAGTCGAGCGCAACGAGGCGCCGGTGGGCATCGTGGGCGCCGGGCCGGTCGGCATGGTCCTGGCGTTGCGGCTGGCGTCGTTCGGCGTGCCGAGCGTGGTGCTCGAGGCCGAGCCCGCGTTGTGTAAGCAGGGATCCAAGGCGTGCCTGATCCAGGGCGACGTGCTCGACATCCTGGACAAGTTCGGCTGCGCCGCGCCGCTCGCCGACGAGGGCGTGACCTGGCACGTGGGCCACACCTACGTGAAGGGCAAGGAGATCCGGCGGACGGAGTACCCCCGTCCCATCGGCTACGGACCTTTCGTCAACATCTCGCAGTACCGCATCGAGCAGGTGCTGCTGGCTGCGCTCGAGGCCGAACCGGAGGCCAGCCTGTACTGGTCGCAGAGGGTCGTCGCGGTGGCGCAGGACGACGACGGGGTCACGGTGGGCGTCGAGGGTGGTGGGTGGCACCGCTTCCGCTACCTGGTCGCGTGCGACGGTATGCGCAGCACGGTGCGCGAGCTGGCCGGTGTGGAGTGGACCGGGTATAGCCACAAGGACCGTTTCCTCATTACCGACATCAAGGCGGCCCTACCCTTCGCCAAGGAACGGCACTTCCACTACGACCCGCCGTTCAACCCTGGCCGCCAGACCATCATGCATCCGCAGCCGGATGGTGTCTGGCGCATCGACTGGCAGCTCGCGCCCGAGGTCGACATCGACGAGGAGCGCCGCACGGGGGCGCTGGACCGGCGCATCCGCGCGGTGATCGGGGATATCCATTACGAGATCGACTGGCTGAGCACGTACCGTTTCAACCAACGCGTGGCCGAGCGGCTCACCGTGGGCCGGGTCTTCTTCGCCGGAGACGCGGCCCACGCCATGCCGCCCTACGGATCTCGGGGCATGAACAGCGGTATCCAGGATGCCGACAACCTCGCCTGGAAGCTCGCCCTCGTGCTGCACCGGCAGGCCAACGAGACGTTGCTGGACACGTATCACGCGGAGCGCTTCGCGGCGGCGAAGGAGAATCTGGCCGTCGCCGAGGCGACCATCAAGTTCATGGCGCCGCCCAGCGAGTTCCGCCGACTCCTGCGCGACGCGCTGCTCGCGCTCGTGTCGCCGGTGAAGTCATTGCGCCGGCACGTCAACAGCGGCCGGATGGCCGAACCGTTCGTGTACAACGACTCACCGATCGTCGAGCCGCGCGGAGATAATCCGGTGGTCGGCATGTTCGCGCCGGACGGCCTGGTGCGGCACGCGGGAGCCACGGTACGGCTGCGGACGCTCCTGGGTGCTGGCTTTGTCGGTCTGTTCTTCGGCGCGGATGCCGGCGCCGCGAGCCGGTTCGCCGCGCAGGCCGGGGCGCGTCCGGGCGACGTGCCCGCCCGGCTCGTCCTGGTGCTGCCGTCCGACGTGGACCCGTCCGGCGTGACCGGCGCGGACGACCTGCCGGTCATCGTGGTGTCCGATGTGGATGACGGCATGCGCACGCGCTACGGTGCCCGCGATGGCAGCTGGTTCGTCGTCCGGCCGGACGGGCACATCGGCGCCGTCCGGGAGGCGGCGCGGGCCGGCGAATTCGTCGACATCGTACGGGCGTGCGCGGGTGCCGCCGCGACCCGTGTGTCC
>JBLNGJ010000570.1:0-6744 GCA_050264675.1 Micromonosporaceae bacterium | reverse complement strand
CGTTCCAGGCCGAGCTTGGCGAGCAGGCTCGACACGTAGTTCTTGACCGTCTTCTCGGCCAGGAACATCTTCGCCCCGATTTCCCGGTTGGTCAGGCCCTCGGCAACGTGGACCAGGATGCGTCGTTCCTGTTCGGTGAGCGACTTGAGCTCGGCCGGCTCCTCCACGCCGTGGCGGATGCGCTCGAGCACCCGTTGGGTCACCGCCGGGTCGATCATCGACTGGCCGGCGGCGACCCGCCGGATCGCGTCCACCAGGTCGGTGCCGCGGACCTGCTTGAGCACGTAGCCGGCGGCGCCGGCCATGATGGCGGCGAAAAGCGCTTCGTCGTCCTCGTAGGAGGTGAGGATCAGGCCTTTGATGGTCGGATCCACGGACCTGACCTCGCGGCAGACGTCGATGCCGCTGCCGTCGGGCAGGCGGGCGTCGAGGACGGCCACGTCCGGGCGGAGCGCGGGGATGCGGTGGCTCGCTTCGACCGCGGAGCCCGACTCGCCAACCACCTCGA
The DNA here is from genome assembly GCA_050264675.1 of Micromonosporaceae bacterium. Lineage (GTDB taxonomy): Bacteria > Actinomycetota > Actinomycetes > Mycobacteriales > Micromonosporaceae > JBLNGJ01. Next base: position 6,236 of record JBLNGJ010000570.1, on the reverse strand, counting down.
TGTCACTATCGGCTTGCAGTAGCTCGCGTATGCCCGCGCGTACCACCTCGTGGTCGTCGAGCAGGAAGACCCGGATCATGTGGCCATTCTCGCGCATCGGGCGACGCGTGGGGCCACGGGTCGAAAGCCCTGCGCACGCGGTCAATGCGGCCCTAACGACCGGTTCGGCCCGGACGGAGGTTAAAGGCACGGGATCGAGGAGGTTGAGAACATGAAGCGCCGGGAGATTGTCGTCGGAGTGGACGGTTCGCCCGCCAGCCAGGCGGCCCTGGTCTGGGCATCGGCCGAAGCCGTCCGCCGCGGGTGTGAGCTGACCGTGCTGTACGCGTACGACTGGCATGTCATCGGCGCCCGGGCACCGATCGGTGGCCCGCTGGCCGAGGACGCCCGCCGCCGGGCCGAGGAGCTTGTCGCCGCGGCCGTCGCCGAGGCCAGGGCAGCCGCGCCACAGCTGGTCGTGCACGGAAAGGCGCTGCTCGGTGCGGCCGGGCCCACGCTCGTGGCCGCCGCCGAACCGGCCGAGCTGGTCGTGGTCGGCAGCCGGGGCCGGGGCGGGTTCGCCAGCCTGCTGCTGGGTTCGGTCAGCCAGCAGGTCGCCACCCACGCCCACACACCGGTCGTGGTCGTGCGGGGCCGGCCGGATCCGATCGGACCCATCGTGGTCGGTGTGGACGGTTCCGGTCCGGCGCACGAGGCGCTCGGGGTCGCGTTCGAAGAGGCCGGGTTCCGGCACACGGGCATCGTCGCCGTGCGCGTCTACACGGTGCCGATGGCCTGGAGCACGGACCTGACGCCGTTCTTCGAAGACTACGAAGCGCGTCGACGGTTCGAGCTGGAGGCGCTGATCGAGGACCTGGCACCGTGGCAGGCAAAGTACGCCGAGACACCGGTTGAGCCGATCGTGGTCGAGGGTCACGCCGCGGGCACCCTGACCGGACTGTCACACACGGCGCAGCTCGTCGTGGCCGGCACCCGCGGGCATGGCGGCTTCGGCGGGCTGCTACTCGGCTCGGTGAGCCTGCAGCTGCTGCACCACGCCGAGTGCCCGGTGCTGATCGCGCGGCCCAGCGCTACCTGACACCCGTACTCCTCGGCCGACCGGACCCCCCACCCAGGCGGTCCGGTCGGCGCCACGCCGTCATTGAGTCGGTCACCCGACACGTGCCGCTGCGGTTGACCGACATAATCGCCCCCGATCCTGATTCCGTGACGGTCGGGAAGGAGCGCGGCATGCGGGGGGTTCAGCAGTGGTGGCGGGCAATCGCGCCCCGGATAGCCGCGGTCGACCGCCTCACCTGGGCTCGATGGTCGCTGCTGCTCTCGGCCGCGCTGCTCGCGCTGCCCGCGCCGGCCGGACCGGCCGCCGGAGGGCCCTCCGCCTCGTCGCTCTCGCACGATCACCTGCACTTCGGCCCGTTCGCCGGCCTCGCGCCGATGCCGACCACCGGGTGGACGGTGGTGGCGGATAGTCAGGAGTTGGTGGCTGCGAATGGGGCGGCGGTCAATGTGCTTGATGGGGACCCGGGCACGTTCTGGCATACGCAGTACAAGCCGACGGCGACGCCGTTGCCGCATTGGATCGTGATTGATATGAAGGCGTCGACCACGATTGGTGGGTTGACGTATTTGCCGCGTCCGCCGGGTAGCCGTAATGGCAATGTTGGTCAGTACCGGGTTCATGTGTCGGCTGATGGGGTGAGCTGGGGTTCGGCGGTGGCCAGTGGCACGTTCGCCGATGACGGCAGTCTCAAGACGGTCAGGTTCGGGCCGTTGACGGCCCGCTTTGTGCGGTTGACTGCGGTGACCGAGGCGGGTAACCGGGGTTCGTGGACGAGCGCGGCGGAGCTGAATCTGCTCAGTGCCACGTTGCCGTCGACCGGGTGGACGGCGACGGCGGATAGTCAGGAGTTGGCGGCCGAGTACGGGGCGGTGGGCAACGCGATCGATGGGAACCCGGCCACGCTCTGGCATACCCAGTACAAGCCGACGCCGGCGCCGTTGCCGCATTGGATCGCGATCGACATGAACTCGCCCAAGACGTTTGGTGGGTTGACGTATCTGCCGCGTCCCTCGGGTAGTCGTAACGGCAATATCGGTCAGTACCAGATCCATATCTCCGGTGACGGGGTCAGCTGGGGCCAGCCGGTGGCCAGCGGTACGTTCGCCGATGACAGCAGCCTCAAGACGGTCAACTTCACGCCGGTCACCGCCCGCTACGTACGGTTGACCGCCCTGACCGAGGCCGGTAACCGCGGCCAATGGACCAGCGCCGCCGAGATCTCGATCCTGCTCACCGTGGTGCCACCGCCCGACCCGACCAAGGGCCTGTGGGGGGCGCCGATCGGGTTCCCGCTCGTGCCCACGGCCGCCGCCCAGCTCCCCGACGGCAGGCTGCTGACCTGGTCGGCGTACCTGCCGAACAACTTCACCAGCTCCGGCCAGGGCCAGACCCAGACGGCGATCTTCGACCCATTGACGGCCATCGTGAACCAGAGCACGGTGAGCAACACTCAGCACGAGATGTTCTGCCCCGGCACGGCCCTGCTGCCCGATGGCCGGATCGTCGTGGCCGGCGGCAGTAACAGCAGCCGGACCAGCATCTACGACCCGGCTACCGATCAGTGGAGCGGCGGCGCGGCGATGAACATCCCGCGCGGGTACCAGGGTATGACGACGCTCGCCGATGGTGAGGTGTTCGTCCTCGGCGGTTCGTGGAGCGGTGGGACGGCGCCGAAGAACGCGGAGGTGTGGTCAGCGGCGGGCGGCTGGCAACTGCTGCCCGGTGTGCCGGCGACCACGATCGTCACCGCCGATCCGCAGGGCCAGTTCCGGGCCGACAACCAGGGCTGGTTCTTCACCTGGACCGGCGACCGGGTGTTCCACGCCGGACCGAGCAAGCGGATGAACTGGATCTCCACGGCGGGCGGCGGCTCGGTCACGTCCGCCGGCCTGCGGGGCGATGACCTGGACGCGATGAACGGCAACGCGGTGATGTACGACACCGGCAAGATCCTGACCATCGGCGGCGCGACCGCCTACCAGGACGCCAACGCACGCAAGGATGCCTACGTCATCGACATCACCAACGGCGTCAGCGTGCAGAAGGTGGCGCCGATGAGCTTCGCCCGCGCCTTCGCCAACAGTGTGGTCCTGCCCGACGGGTCGGTGCTCGTGCTCGGCGGGCAGACCCGGGCGCTGCCGTTCTCGGACGCCGGCTCCGTGCTCGACGCCGAGTTGTGGAGTCCGGCGACGCAGACCTTCACCATACTGGCCGCGGCGATCGTCCCGCGTAACTATCACAGTGTCGCGATGCTGCTGCCCGACGGCCGGGTCTTCTCCGGCGGCGGCGGGCTGTGCGGCAACTGCGGCACGAACCACCCGGACGGCCAGATTTTCACGCCGCCGTACCTGCTCAACCCGGACGGCACCCCGCGCCCCCGCCCCTCGATCACCGAGGTCGCCTCGACGGTCACCGCGGGCAGCGCGCTCTCCGTCACCACCGACCGGACGGTGAACCGGTTCGCCCTGGTCCGACTGGGCGCGGTGACGCACACGGTGAACAACGACCAGCGCCGGATTTCGCTGACCCCGACGCTCGTCGCCGACACCACCTACACCCTCGACATCCCGGCCGACCGCGGCATCGTTGTGCCCGGCCTGTACATGCTCTTCGCGCTGGATGCGGCCGGCGTGCCGAGCGTGGCGAAGATCGTCCAGGTGGGCTAGCGGCCGCCAGATCCGGGCACGCCGCCCCGCTCGCCGGAGTCGGGGTCGACGGCCCGTCCATTCGCGACTGCGATCTGTAGTCAGTGGACCAGCCGGATCGACGAGGGCCTTTGCCGTCGACGCGCCCGTGACCAGGGGGGATTGCCGGCTCGACGAACGTGACGAGCGCCCGCTAACTCTCCTTTTCACTTAAATCTATCTATTGCCATCGGTATTCACGGCCGCGATTATGACCCCAAACCCTGACCGCTATCGGGTGGTCGGGTGGAAAGGAGTGATGGCAGTGCGTAGTGCCACGCGCCCGGGCCGGCGCAGGAGGAGACCCCTCATCGCCACCCTCGTCGCTCTCGCCGTCGTCGGTGCCGTCTCCGTCAGCCAGTCCGCCTCGGCGGCCGATGACGGTGGCGTCTCCGACGCCCCGATCCTGGGCATCTGGGAGGTCCAGAGCCTCAACGGGATCAACAACAACCAGTTCTTCCCCACCCTCGGTGCCTCCAACACCCAGTACCTGCGCATCGGTCCGGTCCGCTACGCCGACGGCAAGAGCCAAATGGTGACCGGCCCTAACGTCCGCAACGTGTCGAACCGCATCTTCAACGACACCAACGTCAACGTGTTCTCCGAGCGTGGCGTCACCCAGTGGGGTGCGGTGTGGGGACAGTTCCTCGACCACACGTTCGGCCTGCGCCAGGAGAACGGCACCACGGCCAACATCCCGTTCTCCAGCACCGACCCGCTGGAGTCCTTCACCAACACCCTCGGGAACATCCCGTTCGTGCGCTCGGCCGCGGCGCCGGGCACCGGTGTGACCAACGCCCGACAGCACATCAACACGGTCAGCTCGTTCATCGATGCCTGGGCCGTCTACGGTGGCTCGGACGTGCGGTTGGACTGGCTGAAGAACGGCTCGCAGGACGGCAACCCCGACAACAACAGCGCCACGTTGCTGATGCCGAGCAACTACCTGCCGCGCCGCGACGCTCGGGGCAACCCGGCCGCCGCCCCGACCATGGCCATCGACGGCCGGCTGCTGTCGAACCCGAACAGCGCCGTGGTCGCCGGTGACGTGCGGGCCAACGAGAACGTGGGCCTCACCTCGGTGCACACGCTCTTCGCCCGTGAGCACAACCGGATCGTGTCGCTGCTGCCGAGCTGGGTCTCGCAGTACGACAAGTTCCAGCTCGCCCGCGCGGTCGTGATCGCCGAGCAGCAGTACATCACCTACAACGAGTTCCTGCCGGCGATCGGCGTCACGCTCCCGGCGTACCAGGGCTACAACCAGTTCCTGGACCCGTCGATGGCGCACGAGTTCGCCAGCACCGGTTACCGCGCGCACAGCTTCCTGCACGGCGACATCGATGTCGACACGAACGTGAGCCGGTACTCGCAGGCGACGCTGGACGCGCTGGCGGCGCAGGGAATCGCGGTCGCCGTCGACGGTGCGGACGTCGAGATCACCATTCCGCAGAACGTGGCCTCCTTCAACCCCACCCTGGTTTCCCAGGTCCAGCTCGGCCCGTTGACCGCCGGTCTCGCCGCCGAGCCGCAGTACCGGAACGACGAGATGATCGACAACCAGTTCCGCAGCATCCTGTTCCGGATTCCGGTCTCCGGCAACCCGGACTGCCTCGACGGGCCGACCATGCCGCAGTGCTTCAACGCGGTGATGGACCTCGGCGCGGTCGACGTGCAGCGCGGCCGTGACCACGGCATGCCGACCTACAACCAGATGCGCAACGCCTACGGCCTCGCGTCGAAGACCTCGTTCACCTCGATCACCGGCGAGACGACGGAGAGCTTCCCGGTCGACCCGCTGCTGACCCCGGGCAACGAGATCAACGACCCGAACTGCCTCGACATCGTGGCGTTGTTCGACATCAACGGCAACCCGACCACCGAGGCGAACAACGACGCAACCCGCGCGGTCAAGCGGTGCACCGTGGCCGCCCGCCTCAAGGCGATCTACGGTTCGGTGTCCAACCTGGACGCCTTCACCGGAATGGTGGCCGAGAAGCACCTGGCGGGTTCGGAGCTCGGCGAGCTGCAAAGGGCGATCTGGGCAGACCAGTTCGGAGCGCTGCGCGACGGCGACCGCTTCTTCTACCTCAACGACCCGCTGCAGAGCTTCATCCGGAACAACTTCGGCATCGACTCCCGCAAGACGCTGGCGCAGGTCATCGCGGCGAACACCGATGTTCCGATCGGCGACCTGCCGGCCAACGTGTTCCGCATCCCGGGCTCGCCCGGCTTCGCGGCGGCGGCGAGCGGCTCGTCCTCGTCCCTGACCAGCACTGATGTGGCGCCTTCGGCGTCCACCCGGCACAACGGCAAGAACGGCGGTCTCGGCTCGGGTGGCGGCAAGTCCGCCGTCGTGCCGAACAACCGGTCCGCCCCAAGAAGCCTGGGACGCCACCGGCGACGCTCAGGCGAGTAACTAACTAGCCGCATACACCTCCCCGGGGTCTTGGATGATTCGCAGGTCATCCAAGATCTCGGGGTGTGGGGCAGCT
>JBLNGJ010000569.1:0-6634 GCA_050264675.1 Micromonosporaceae bacterium | reverse complement strand
AGCTCGTGCGTCGCGCCCAAGCCGGCGAACAGGTCACCATCACCGTGGCCGGCCGCCCCGCAGCGATGCTCGGGCCCCTCGACGCCCGAGCCTGGCGACGCTGGGACGACATCGCCGACATTTTCCTCCAGCCAGCCGACGAGCAATGGGCGGACGACCGGGATCTGCTCGACCACACGATCAACGATCCCTGGCAACCGCGGTGAGCCGGGGCATTCTTGATACCAGCGTCCTGGTGGCCGACAGTGCCGGGCCGATCCCGGGCGAGCTCGCCATCAGCATCGTCAGCATCGCCGAGTTGAAGTTCGGGGTCCTGGTTGCCAAGGACGCGCAATCCCGGGCCACGCGGTTGTCTCGGCTGAGTGCGATAGAACGGCGCTTCGACCCGCTGCCCGTCGACGACGCCGTGGCCGACAGCTACGCGCGATTGGCCGCTCGGGTAACGGCCATTGGCCGGCAACCACGCGCTCGCGTCACGGACCTCCTGATCGCCGCGACTGCCCATGCGCACGGCGCGATCATCTACACCCGCAACGGCGCGGATCTCGCCGGCATTGAGGAGTTCGTCACCGTTGCGGCCATCTGACCGACGGGCCGCCGGGTCAGTGTGGGCGAAGATCAGCGGCTGAGCATGCGCCGTGCCATCGACCGCCACAGGTCGTTGCTCGGCCGCATCTGCTCGATCAGCTCGCGTTCCCACTCGTTCGGCACGCTCACGCCGGCCCGCTGGCAGGCGTCACGGGCCACGTCGGTGCTGTCGACGAAGTGCTCACCCCAGACGCCGTCCTGGCCGGTGAGCACCATCCGGGCGCCGCGGCGTCCGGCGTACTCGATGACCGCGGTCGCGCCCCCGTGGCTGGCGGCGAAGGCTTTGATGCCGGCGACCAGGCCGTGGCCGGTCGAGATCTGGGTGCTCGGTGGCAGCGCGGACGCGGAGACGTCGAACGAGGCCGTCACACCGGACGAGGCACCGGCCGAAGCGCTCAGGGGCGCCGCGACACCGAACGGGGTGGTGGAGACACCGATGGGTAAGTGCGGGTCGTAACTATGTGCCATGCCGAGAAGCCTATGCAGCGCACCCGGCTCTGACGGCTTAACGACACCGTGCCTATGAGCGGCGTCACTCCCCGCCCATCGCGAAACCGGGCAACGCCGGACGAAATCCTGCGGCTGGCGGCATTCGGGGCGACCGGAGCGCGGCTTCCGGCGTTTCACGAGCGAATGAGGGCACTCACCGCGATAGTCACGAAGACGATCGTGAGGTAGGTGGTGGAGAGGTGGAACAGGCGCATCGGCCGCACCGGCTCGCCCCGGCGGATCCGCCCATTGAGGCGGTGCGCCTCGGCCACCAGGCAGGCGCCTGCGGTCGCGGCGATCACCGCGTACTCCCAACCCAAGCCGAGTGGCCACAGCCCGAGCGAGACGACAACGGTCAGCCAGGAGTAGGCGAGGCACTCCCACCCCACCCGCCGCAGCGACGCCACCACCGGCAGCATCGGCACACCGGCGCGGGCATAGTCGTCGCGGAAACGCACCGCGAGCGCGTAGAAGTGCGGTGGCTGCCAGCAGAAGACGACGGCGAACATGACCCACGCCGGCAGCGCCAGCGAGCCGGTCACGGCGGCCCAGCCGATAAGCACCGGCATCGCGCCGCAGACCCCGCCGAGCACGGTGTTGTGCGGCGTGCGCCGCTTGAGCCAGAGCGTGTAGACCAGGTCGTAGTAGGCGATCGCGCCCACGGTCAGGCCGGTCGCGAGCGGGTTGGTGAACGCCGCCATCAAGGCGGTGGCGAGCACGGCGAGCACCAGGCCGAAGACCAAGGCTGCTCGGGGCGAGACGACGTGGGCGGGCAGCGGCCGGCGCGCGGTCCGGCGCATCACCTCGTCGATGTCGCGGTCCACATAGCAGTTGAACGCGTTGGCCGCGCCGGCCGCGAGCGCCCCACCCCCGACGACGACCGCCATCAGAGGCAGCGACGGCACGCCTCGGGCCGCCACCAGCATTGCCGGCACCGTGGTGATGAGAAGCAGCTCGATGATGCGTGGCTTGGTCAGCGCGACGTAGGCGCGCACGGTGGCCAACGCTCCTGCCCGCCCGGCCCGGCCGGCAACACCCGCGGCCTCGAGGGTGCGGTCGGCGACGGTGCTCAACGGCCCCCTCCGGCGTTGACGCGGGCAGGCGACGCGCCACGATCAGCCCGTCGACGCACAGGGTACGCCCGGACATGGCTACCAGGATCGGTGGGTAGGGTCACAGTGACGGCGACAGCCGCCCGGGCCGGGCCGCAGGTGGGGCGCCGGTCGGGCGAATTCACGCGCGAGGAGCCCGGCGTGAGCAGAGCGTTCGAGTGGACCGACTTTGATCGCCGCGCGGTGGACACCATCCGGGTGCTGGCCATGGACGCGGTCGAGAAAGCCGGCAACGGCCACCCGGGCACCGCAATGAGCCTCGCCCCGGCGGCGTACCTGCTGTTCCAGCGGGTGCTGCGGCACGATCCGACCGACCCGGGCTGGCCCGGCCGCGACCGCTTCGTGCTCTCCGCCGGCCACTCCAGCCTGACCCTCTACATCCAGCTCTACCTCTGTGGGTACGGGCTGGAGCTGGATGACCTGCGCCAGCTACGCCAGTGGGGTTCCCGCACGCCGGGTCACCCCGAGCACGGGCACACCGTCGGCGTCGAGACCACGACCGGCCCGCTCGGGCAGGGGCTCGGCAACGCGGTCGGCATGGCCATGGCGGCCCGCCGCGAGCGTGGGCTCTTCGACCCCGACGCGGAACCCGGGCAGAGCCCGTTCGACCACCTCGTCTACGCCATCTGCTCCGACGGAGACATCGAGGAGGGGGTCAGCCACGAGACCAGTGCGCTGGCTGGGCACCAACGGCTGGGCAACCTCATCGTGGTCTGGGACGACAACCAGATCTCCATCGAGGACGACACCGCCATCGCCAAGTCCGAGGACACCCTGGCGCGCTACGAGGCCTACGGCTGGCACGTGCAGCAGGTGCGTTGGCGGACGGCAGACGGCTACCACGAGGACGTCGCCGCGCTGGCCGAGGCGTTGGCGGCGGCCCGGGCCGAGACCGACCGGCCCTCGTTCATTGGCCTGAGCACGATCATCGGCTGGCCGGCACCGAACAAGCAGAACACCGGAAAAGTCCACGGCTCGGCGTTGGGCGCCGACGAGGTGGCGGCGACCAAGCGCGTGCTCGGGTTCGACCCGGCCACCAGCTTCGTGGTCGAGCCGGGCGTGCTCGAGCACGCCCGTACGGTCATCGAGCGCGGCCGGGCCGAGCACGCCGGCTGGCAGGAGCGCTTCGACGCGTGGACGGCGCAGAACCCGCAGCGGCGCGCGCTCTTCGACCGCCTGGCCGCCCGCGCGCTACCCGACGGCTGGACCAGGGCGCTGCCCGAGTTCGCCCCCGACGCCAAGGGCATGGCCACCCGGAAAGCCTCGGGCGAGGTTATCAACGCGATCGCGACGGTGCTGCCGGAGCTGTGGGGCGGCTCGGCCGATCTGGCCGACAGCACCAACACCACGGTCGAGGGCGAGCCGTCGTTCGCGCCACCGGAGTTCTCCACCAAGGTCTTCCCCGCCGACTGGTACGGCCGCACCCTCCACTTCGGAATCCGCGAGCACGGCATGGGCACCATCCTCAACGGCATCGTGCTGCACGGCGGGACCCGCCCCTACGGCGCAACGTTCCTGGTCTTCAGCGACTACATGCGCCCGGCCGTGCGGCTGGCCGCGCTGATGCGGCTGCCGGTGATCTACGTGTGGACCCACGACTCGATCGGGCTGGGTGAGGACGGGCCGACCCACCAACCGGTCGAGCATCTCTCGTCGCTGCGGGCCATCCCCGGGCTGGACGTGGTGCGCCCGGCCGACGCCAACGAGACGGTCTGGGCCTGGCGGCTGGCGCTGGAGCACACCGACCGGCCCACCGCGCTCTGCCTGACCCGGCAGAACCTGCCGGTCTTCGATCGCAGCAGGCTGGCCGGCGCCGAGGCGACCGCGCGCGGCGGCTACGTTCTCGCCGATGCCAGCGACGGGCAGCCGCAGGTGATCCTGCTCGGCTCGGGCTCAGAGGTGCCGCTGTGCCTGACCGCCCGGGAGCGGCTGGAGGCCGAGGGAGTGCCGACGCGGGTGGTCTCGATGCCGTGCCAGGAGTGGTTCCGGGCCCAGGAACCGGCCTACCGGGAGCGGGTGCTGCCGCCCGGCGTGTCGGCCCGGGTCAGCGTCGAGGCCGGGGTGGCGATGTCCTGGCGCGATCTCGTCGGTCCGGCCGGTGAGTGCGTGAGCTTGGAGCACTATGGAGCCAGCGCACCGTTCCAGGTGCTCTATGAGCAGTTCGGCTTCACGGCGGACCGGATCGTGGCGGCCGCCCGGGCGTCGTTGGCGCGGGCCGGGGCCCACGGGCAGTAGGGGGTAGCGATGAACGACAGACTGACCGAGCTGGCCGCCGCGGGCGTGTCGATCTGGCTCGACGACCTTTCCCGGGAGCGGCTCGCCTCGGGCAACCTCGACCGGCTGCGCCGGGAGCGCCACGTGGTCGGGGTCACCTCCAACCCGACCATCTTCGCCAAGGCGCTGGCCGACACCGAGGCGTACGCCGACCAGCTGCGCGACCTGGCCGCCCGGGGCATCGGCGTGGACGAGTCGGCCCGCCTGCTCACCACCTACGACGTGCGCTGGGCCTGTGACGTGATGCGGCCGGCCTACGACGCCTCCGGTGGGGTGGACGGTCGGGTATCCATTGAGGTCGATCCCCGGCTGGCCCATGACACGACGCGGACCGTGGCCGAGGCGAAGTCGCTGTGGTGGCTGGTCGACCGGCCCAACGCCTTCATTAAGATCCCGGCGACCGAGCCCGGCGTGCCGGCGATCGCCGAGACCCTCGCCCTGGGCATCAACGTCAACGTGACGCTCATCTTCGGGCTCGACCGCTACGAGCAGGTGATGGCGGCCTTCTTCACCGGCATGGAGAAAGCCCGGGCCAACGGGCACGACATCGCGGCGATGACCTCGGTCGCGTCCTTCTTCGTCTCCCGGGTCGACACCGAGGTGGACAAGCGGCTCGAGCGCATCGGTACGCCGGACGCGCTGGCCCTGCGCGGCCGGGCCGGCGTGGCCAACGCCCAGGTCGCCTACGAACACTACGAGCGCGCGTTCGACTCCGACCGCTGGCGGGCGCTCGCCGATGCCGGCTGCCGGCCGCAGCGGCCGCTGTGGGCGTCCACTTCGACGAAGAACCCCGATTACCGCGACGTCATGTATGTCGAAGAGCTGGTGGCGCCGAGTGTGGTCAACACGATGCCGGAGGCGACCATCGAGGCCTTCGCCGAGCACGGTGAGACCCGGGCCGACGCGGTGCGCTCGGCCTACCAGCAGGCCCATACGGTGCTCGACGCCCTGGCCCGCGTCGGAGTCGACTACGACGACGTGATCGCGACCCTGGAGCGCGAGGGCGTGGAGAAGTTCGAGGCGAGCTGGATCGAGCTGCTCAAGAGCGTAGAGACGCAGCTGGGGGCGGTGTAGTGAACGAGCTTCACGCGGCGGCCGGGCTGGTCGTGGGTGGCGCGCACCGGGTGCCCGGCGCCGAGCCGGCCTGGGCGTCGCTGATCGCCGCCGGCGTGCCCGGGCTGCTCGCGCGCAAGGATCCGACGCTGTGGGGCGCCGGCGCCGAGGCCGAGGCCCGCATCCGGCTGGGTTGGATCGACACCTACCGGCGCGGCTTGGAGCTGCTGCCCCAGCTCGCGCGGCTGCGGGAGGAGTGCGCCGATCTCGACCACGTGGTGCTCGCCGGCATGGGCGGCTCGTCGCTCGCCCCGGAAGTCATCGCCCGCACCATGGGCGTCGCGCTGACCGTGCTCGACACCACCGACCCGCACCAGGTGCGCGCGGCGCTGGGCCAGAAGCCTGACCGCACCCTCGTCGTGGTCTCCAGCAAATCGGGATCCACTGTGGAGACTGACAGCCACCACCGGGCCTACTGGCACGCCCTGCGGGAGGCCGGGGTGACCGATGTCGGGCGGCGCTTCGTGATCGTCACTGACCCGGGTTCGCCGCTGGAGGCCACCGCGCGGGAGATGGGCGCGCACGTCGTGCTGGCCGACCCGGAGGTCGGCGGACGCTACAGCGCGCTCACCGCGTTCGGGCTCGGGCCGGCCGCGCTGGCCGGCGTGCCCGTGGTCGAGCTGCTCGATCAGGCCGCCGAGTTCGCGCCCAGCCTGGCCCGCGACGAGGACAACCCCGCGCTCGCGCTCGGCGCGGCCATCGGGGCCGCCGCCGGGGCCGGCCGGGACAAGCTCGTCCTCGTCGACGACGGCACCGGCATCACCGGCCTCGGCGACTGGGCCGAGCAGCTCATCGCCGAGTCCACCGGCAAGGACGGTCGGGGCGTGCTGCCGATCGTGGTCGAGACGCCCACCGCCCCCGGGGCGACCGGGGCCGGCCTGCTCACGGTCACCGTCGGCGGCGCGCTGGCGCCGGCCGCGGTGCCGGGCGGCGGCGTGGAGCCGCACATCTCGGTCAACGGTCCGCTCGGCGCCCAGTTCCTGTGCTGGGAGGCGGCCACCGCGTTCGCCGGCCGCCTGCTCGGCATCAACCCCTTCGACCAGCCCAACGTGACCGAG
>JBLNGJ010000568.1:0-4981 GCA_050264675.1 Micromonosporaceae bacterium | reverse complement strand
GTCTGGCTCATCCGGCGCCCACCCCGCAGCGCCGCGGCGGCCGCCCGGATCTGTGGTGTCGGCCTGCTCGCGGCGACACTGCTCGCGCCGGCCACCCGCTTCGGCTACCTGCTCTACCCGGCCGCGTTCCTGGTCTGGGGCGCCGGGCGCTACGTCACCCGCGCCGCGGAGGGCAGCGCAGCGAGCACAGGCTCGGCCTGAACGGGCCCGACCTGAGCGCGCCCGGCCGCGGCGTCGGCATCGGGCTCACCCGCCGGCCGCGACCAGGTCAGCCGGCGTACGCCGGGCGAGCAGAGCGCGCCGAGGGAGGCGAGCACGATGATGCCGGCACTGACCAGCAGGGCCGGTGCGGTGCCGAGGTGCACCACGGCCGGGCCCGCGAGCAGCAGGCCGATCGGGCCGAACATGAGCGAGCCGAGCCCGTCGTAGGAGCTGACCCGGGAGAGCATCTCGGCTGGGATCTCGCGCTGCATCGTGGTCTCCCAGACCACCATGGTGATGTCGATGGCGACGCCGCCCACGAGGGCAGCCGCGACGATGACGATCAGCGGCGCGCCCAGGCCCATGGCCAGCGGCACCCCGGCGAACAGGAACGTCACCAGGACCACCAGCCGGATCGGCCGGGCCACGCGGGTCCGAATGGCGATCACGACCCCGGCGAGCATGCCGATCGACTCGGCCGCGAGCACCCACGACCATCCCCGCGCCCCACCGAGCCGCGCGTTCGCGACCACCGGGCCGAGCACGCCCCAGACTCCCTGCAGCACCATCACGACGAACGAGTACTGCACCACGACCACCCACAGCCACTGCCGGGAGCGGAACTCCCGCCACCCTTCGCGCAGGTCGCGCAGCAGGTGCCCGGGTTCGCCCCGGATGGTCACCGGCAGCCGCAGCGCGGCGATCAGGGCCGCCGAGACGACGAGCAGACCGGCGTTGACGGCGACCGCCCAGCCGGCACCGAGCAACGCGACCGCCGCGCCGGCGAGCGCGAAGCCGAGGATACGGGCCAGGTTCATCGCCAGCCGCAGCAGGCCGTTGGCGGTCTGCAGCTGCGCCGCCGGCACCACTTCGGGCACCACGCCGGTGAACGCCGGGAAGAAGAGCGCGGTCGCCGCGCCGGCCACCGCCGACACCGCCACCAGCAGCCACATCGGTGCCCAGCCGGTGACGAGCATTCCGGCGAGACCGCCCCAGGCGAGCGCGGCGGCGAGGTCGGCCGCGACCATGACCCGGAACCGGGGCAGCCGGTCGGCCACCACGCCGCCGATGAGCATGAACGCGACCATGCTCACCGACTCGGCCGCGACCACGACGGAGAGCGTGGTCGGCGTGGCTCCCGGCAGGGCGAGCACGCCGAACGCCAGCGCCACCGGCCCGAACGCGCTACCCAGCACCGACGCGGTGCGGGCCGCGAGCAGCAGACCGAACCTTCGGTCGCGAAGGATAGTGAGATCCTGGCGCACGCCACGACGGTATCCGCCCGCACCGACATGTGACCCGTGAGTTTCGCGACGCTTGCGAGCGAAACCACCAGGCACCTCGCGACGCTGCGAGCGAAATCAACGACACTTCGCGACACTTCGCGACGCTCGCGACGCTTGCCGCGCGCGGGGCGCGTACACAGAGAGGTGTGACGTACGCCGACCGGCAGGAGGCTGGCGCGGTGCTCGCCGGGCGGCTGCACCGCTACGCCGGACGAGGCGACGTGGTCGTGCTGGGTCTGGTCCGCGGGGGCGTACCGGTCGCGGCCCAGGTGGCGCACGCGCTGGGCCTGGCGCTGGATGTGCTCGTGGTCCGCAAGCTCGGCGTGCCCTGGGCCCCGGAGGTCGCCTTTGGCGCGTTGGGCCCGGGCGGTGTGGTGGTGCACAATCTCGCCGTCGAGTCGCGCCTGACCCCCAGCGACGTCGCCGCCGTCACCGCGCGCGAGGCCGGTGAGCTCGATCGGCGGGAACGCATCTACCGCGGTGACCGGCCGCCCCTACGGCTGACCGGGTGCACGGCCATCATCGTCGACGACGGCCTGGCCACCGGCGCGACCGCGCGGGCCGCGGTCGCGGTGGCACGACGGATGGAGGCGGCCGCCGTGGTGGTCGCCGTACCGGTGGGCGCACCCGAGGCGGTCGCCGTGCTGGCCAACGAAGCCGACGAGGTGATCTGCCCGCTCGCGCCGCGGGACTTCGGGGCGGTGAGCCGCTTCTACCGTACGTTCGGTCAGGTCAGCGACGCCGAGGTCGTGGCGTTGTTGCGCGGTGCCGGCTCAGGTTGACACCGGCGCTGGGTGAGCCGAAGCCCACCCAGCGCCCCCATACGGGTGATGTCAGCGACGGGACAGCTGAACGGTGCGTTCCTCGAAGTCGACGCCGCACTCGAACACGCCGCAGGCGACGGCGAAGCTGACCGAGGCGGCCTTGCCACCCCGGAACTCGCCGCTGTCCGGCGTCACGACGGCCGACCAGGTGTGGCTGACGCCGTCGCAGAGCACATCGATGGACGTGAACCCGCGGACGGTGGCCACGCGGCCGACCTTCTGGCTCAGCTCCACGTCGATGAAGGCGAACTGGGCCTCGCCGCTACAGGTCACGGTGCCGGAGACGGTCGCCGTGCCGGTGTGGGCGTCAAATGCCGCCCGTGGGTTCAGGGTGATGTCGATGCTCGGCGGCGGCGGGATCACATCAACGGTGAGGTTGAGCGTGCCGCCGGTGCCGCTGCCGTCGAGCTGGTCGTCGAAGAGGTTGATGTAGTAGGTGGTGCCGCTGGCCGCGAAGAACGCAACCGCGCCCGGACCGCAGGTCTGCAGGTCGAAGCTGCCCGGGCTGCCGGTAACGACGATGACGCCGGCGGCGTAGGTGGAGCTGGCGACGTCGACAACGACGCCGGTGTCGGCGGCTGGCGTGAACGAGTACCAGACGCTGGCGTCGGTGGCCGGTGCACCGCAGTTCAGGTTGGCCGACATGTCGTCGAGGTCGGTGGTGGCTTCGGTGGTGTCGAGGCTGGTGGTGAACGGTAGGGCCGCGATCGCGGTCGCTCCGCCGAAGGTGTCATTCGACGGAACCGCGGCCAGGGCCGGTGACGCAGCCAGGACGATCAGGCTGACCGTCGCTAACGACGTGCCGATCAGCCGGGACGTGAGTCGCATATGCTTCCCCCTCGCACAATGAAGTACGTCGGCCGTGGCCCATCCGGCCACGGACGGGATAGTTCGACAGATGCGACTACCTCGAACGCCCCCGTGCTGCTTATGACGCGCACATGACGCCGGCGGTTGCCAAGGCAGTGGTCAGAAGCCCGACAACCCCGGTCATCGCGCCTCGACGTAGACGAAGCCACCGGAGTACGGGCGGAACCCGAGCCGGACTCGGTACACACCTGGCTGTGCGAAGCACAGCTCGCCCCGGGTTCCCGGCGGCACGGACCCGTATGGCGTCGTGTATCCGACGGTGGACCCGTTCTGCACCGCGACACATTCGCCGGCCCGGATGCGCAGCCACTCCGGCTCGAACCGGTCCCGAGTCACGATCGTGGCCGGCGGACCCGCCGCGGAGAGCCGCGCCGCGGCCCGCTCGTTCGCCGACTGCGACCACGGCCGATGCCACCCGACGATGACCAGCGCGGCGCCGACCAGGGTGACGGTGATGCTGTGCCGGCCCAACCCACGCAGGGCGGCATCGGCCCGGTCGAGCTGCTGGACCACCCGGCCCAGGGGGTATCCATAGAAGACATGGGCGCCGTACGCGATGGCGATCGGCACGACGTGACCGCTGAGTCCATACCGGACGGCGAACGGGCTGACCACGGCGACGGTCTCCAGCAGCAGACCCCACAGCACGCCCCAGCCCCACGACCGGCGGGCCGCCACGACCGCGTAGGCGACGCCGAACGTGACGCCATTGGAGAGGTGGTAGAGCCAGCCGAGCGTCGAGGTCAGGCCCGACGACGCGGACGCGTCGGCGATGAGCAGACCGTAGGACTCGATCGGGGCGAAGACCCGCTGCCCGGCGAGCGCGAACGGCACTCGCACCAGGTCGTACCCGAGCGTGCCCAGCGCACCCGCGACCGCACCGACCCGGATGCGCTTGCGCAGCTCTGGATGCACCCGCGGCAGCGCCGCGGCCGCGGCGAGCGCCGCCATCGACGGCACCGACACCAGCCAGAACACCCGCCACATCGCCGCGACGCCGTAGATGTCGGCCAGCAACGCCGCGATGGAGCCGCCGGCCAACCCCACCACCGCCAGCCGGGGTATCCACCCCGGCCCGCGTTCGCCGCCGCTCAACGCGGTGCTGACGGCGGACCCGCCGCCTCGCCGCCGTCCTCCTCCTCGTCGCGGTCGGGCTCCTCGGGCAGGATGTCCGACACATCGAACTGGTAGCCGTAGCCGCTCGTGCCGGCGCTACCGGCCTGGCCACTATCGGCTTGCCCAGCACCGGCCTGGCCAGCACCGGCCTGGCCACCGCCCATTTGGCCGCCACCGGTCTGGTCACCGCCCAATTGGCCGGCCCCCAGCTGGCCGGTGCTGCCGGCATCACCACCGGCCGCGGCATGACCGCCGGTGTCGCCGGCCGTCCACAGGTCCGATTGGCCGGATCGCTGAGCCGGCAGCTGCGGATCCGCGGCGGATGCCGGTGGGACTGCGGACTCACCGGTCATCGGCTGGTGGTCGGCCGCGGTCAGCCACGTCTGCTCGCCCGCGTCGCCGGCACCCAAGTCACCGGCACCCAAGTCACCGGCACCCGAGCCACCGGTGCCCGGGCCCGAAGGCCGGCCGGGCGCGCCGGTCTGCGCAGCGGCCACGGCAACGCCCGCGGCCGCGCCGCCGAGCCCAAGACCGAGGAACGCGCCGAGGGCGGCGAACCCGCCGCCGATCGTCCCGCGCACGACGAGGTGGCCGGCGCCCGGAGAGCGCAGCCAATCGAAGACGCCGAGCAGGCCGGCCTCGGAACAGGCCTGACCGTCCGGCGTGACGCACTCACCCCAACCG
>JBLNGJ010000567.1:0-4323 GCA_050264675.1 Micromonosporaceae bacterium | reverse complement strand
AGGTGCGGTCGAAGAAGCTGTGAGGCGCGTCCGGGAAGACCTCGACCTGCACCGGGACGCCCTCGGCCTGCACCCGGGCGGCGAAGTCCTGCACCTCCTGCACCGGAGTGAAGTCCTGGCCCGCGGCGAGCATCAGCAGCGGTGCGCGCATCAGCGGCACCAGATCGGCGACCCGGCTCGGTCCGCCATAGAAGCAGATGCAGCCGGCCAGGCCGTGCCCGCCGGCCGACAGGGCCCAGGACTGGGCGCCGCCGAAGCAGAAGCCGACCGTGAAGACCGTCGTCACGCTGGGCTGCCCGCGCAGCCAGGCCACCGCGGCGCCGACGTCCTCGGCCACCGTGGCCGAGGCGGTCTTCTCCATGTGCTCGCGGAACGGGAAGTCCTCGTCGCGGGCGCCGATGCCAGCCGTCCGTCCAAAGTAGTCGATCGCGACCGCGTGCCGACCGGCCTCGGCGAAGCGCTGCGCCAGCTCCCGGTAGAAGGAGTGCAGCCCGCGCACGTCGGGCAGGATCACGACACCGGTTGGGCTCGCCGTCGCCGGATGGGCGAAGTAGGCGCCGAACTGGGTCCCGTCGGATGAGGTGAGCACGAGGTCTGCGTGGTCGCCCACCGGACCCGAAACCGGCGGGGCCGGCGGTCGGGCGTCGTCGCCGTAGCACATGCCGCCAGTCTCGCACGCCGAAACCGGTGCCCGCGGCGGCGCGGCGGGCGCCAGAATGGGCGCATGGTCGACCTGCTGGTGCACGGGGGCTGGGTGGTGGACGGCAGCGCCGCCCCGCCCGTCCGCGCCGACGTGGCCATCACCGGCGGGCGCATCGCCGCGCTGGGCCGGTTCGACCCGTCGACCGCCGGCCTTGTCATCGACGCGACCGGACGCTACGTGCTGCCCGGGTTCATCGACGCCCATGTGCACGCCGAGGCCGGGGTGCTCGACGAGGCGGTGCAGCTGGCCGTGCTCCGCCAAGGCGTGACAACGCTCGTGCTCGGCCAGGACGGCATCTCCTACGCCCCGGCCACCCCGGCCGCCCTGGCCTACGTGACGCGCTACTTCGCCGGCGTCAACGGCGCCCACGCCGACCTCGACGACGGTCCGGTGAGCGTGGCCCAGCTGCGTGAGTCCTGGCGCGGTCGCACCGCGGTGAACACCGCGTTCCTGGTGCCCCACGCCACCGTGCGGCTGAGCGTCATGGGTGGGGCCGAGCGCCCGCCCGACCCGGACGAGCTGCGGGCCATGCGCGGTCTCGTCGAGACCGGGCTGGCCGAGGGCGCGGTCGGATTCTCCTCGGGCCTGGAGTACCTGCCGGGCCGGTACGCCGGCACCGAGGAACTGGCCGCCCTCTGCGCCCCGGTCGCCGCCGCCGGCCGGCCGTACGTAACCCACATGCGCGGCTACGGTCCGGCCGCGCCGGCGGCCCTGGCCGAGGTGCGGGCTATCGCGGAGGGCTCCGGCGTCGCCGCGCACGTCTCGCACCTGCACGGCCCGGCCGAAGCAATTACTTCCATTGTGGATGATGCCCGGGCGGCCGGCATCGACCTCACCTTCGACAGCTACCCGTACACCCGCGGCTGCACGATCCTGGCCATGGTCGCGCTGCCCCGCTGGCTCAGCGACAGCGACGTCGACCGTACCCTCGACGCGCTCACCGATCCGGCGGTGCGCACCCGGGTCGCCACCGAGACCGACCCGGCACTGTGGCCACGCATCGCGCTGGCCTGGGTCCCACATCCACAGTGGAGCTGGACGGAGGGGCGGCGGCTGGTCGACGCGGCGGAGCAGGCCGGCCGCACCCCGGCCGAGCTCTGCCTGGAGCTGCTGGTGGCCACCCGCCTGGCCGCCTCGACGGTGTTCGACCAACCACCGACGACGACCGAGGAATCGGTCCGCGCGCTGCTGCGCCACCCGGCGCACATGGCCGGCTCGGACGGCATCTACGTCGGCGGCCATCCGCATCCGCGCGGCTGGGGTGCGTTCGCGCGGCTGCTCGGCCGGCACGTGCGGGAACTCGGCGACTGGTCCTGGGCTCAGGCGTCGGTGCACCTGGCCGCGCATCCGGCCCGGCGCTTCGGCCTGACCGACCGCGGGCTGATCCGGCCCGGGCTCGCCGCCGACCTGGCCGTGGTCGACCCGGCCACGGTCGGTGACCGGTCGGTGTATGAGCGCCCGCGCGAGCTGGCCCAGGGCATCGACGACGTGGTGGTCAACGGTGTGGCGGTGTTGCGCGCCGGCGCGCTCACCGGCGAGCGCCCCGGCCGGCCGCTGCCGTGACCGAAGAGATGCCCGCGGACTGGCGGAGCAAGGGCCTGTGGTTGCCCGGCGGCGATTCGGCGGCCGTCGAGTCGGTGCTCGGGTGCGAGCTCTTCGACGGGCCGTTCACCTGGCCGGTCATGGTGGCCCGGCGCTCGGCGATCGAGGCGAACATCGCCGCGATGGCCCGCTACTGCGCCGCCCACGATGTCGACCACGCGCCGCACGGCAAGACCACCATGGCCCCGAGCCTCTTCGCCGCCCAGCTCGCGGCCGGCGCCTGGGCCATCACCGTGGCCACCGCCCACCAGGCCCTGGTCGCCCGCCACGTCGGCGTGCCGCGGGTGCTGCTCGCCAACGAGCTGCTCGATCCGAAGGTGTTGCGCTGGGCGGCCGACGAGGTCGCGGCCGGGTGGGAGTTTCTGTGCTATGTGGACTCCCCCGCGGCCGTCGAGGTCGCCGGCGCGGCCGTGGCCGGCCGGGGCGGGCGGCTGCGGGTGCTCGTGGAGCTGGGCTTTCCGGGCGGGCGTACGGGCTGCCGCAGCGTCGCCGACGCGGTCACCGTCGCCCGCGCGGTGGCCGCGACCGACGGCCTCGACCTGGCCGGCGTGGCCGCGTTCGAGGGCCTGCTGCCCGACTCCGCCGCGGTGCACACGCTGCTCGCCGACGTCCGGGCGGTGGCCGAGCAGATTGCCCCGCTGTGCCCGCGGCCACCGATCCTCTCCGCCGGCGGCAGTCTGTACTTCGATCTCGTGGTGGCCGAACTGCGCCCGGCCGCCGACGCCTGCGGTGGGCGGCTCGTGCTGCGCAGCGGCGCCGTGGTCAGCCACGACGACGGTGTCTACGCGGCCGGCACGCCGTTTCGGCGCGCGCCCGCCGAAGGCGCGCTGGCGGCCGCCCTGCAGGTCTGGGCCCAGGTGCTCGCCACGCCGGAGCCGGGACTCTCCATTGTGGGCGCCGGCAAACGCGACCTGCCCTTTGACGAAGGGATGCCGGTGCCGCTGCGGGTACGTAGGCCGGACGGGTCGCTGCGGCCACTGCCCGGCGCCCGGGTCGAGCGCATCAATGACCAGCACGCCTATGTGCGCGACGCGCCGGTGCGCCCGGGCGACCTCATGCACCTGGGCATCTCGCACCCGTGCACCGCGTTCGACAAGTGGCGCGTGATCCCGGTCGTCGACGACGACTATCGCGTGGTCGACCTCATCCACACGTATTTCTGAGGCCCGACCCGAAGCCGCGCGTACTTCTGAGACCCGACGTGATCGCGTGGCTTTCCCGTACCGGAGCACGGAAAGTCACGCGCAGCGCGGCGAATGGTCGGGGTAACTCATTGGTATCGCGGCGGTTACGACGCGTTTTGGGGGGTCGTCGAGGCGCGTCGATAGTTGAGCCGGCCCGACCGGCCACGTTAGGGTGCCGTAGCGACACCGATCGGAGGCCCGCTCACCATGGCTGACCGGCAGGCTCGGCCGAGCCGCAGCCGTACCAAACGGTCCCCCGCGCCTCCCGACGGCCTGGCCGTCACCGACGAGCCGGTGATCGATCTGATCTTCCCTAACCGGGTGGCGCCGCGCCAGCGCAATGCCGAGCCCACCCTTGCCGATCTTGAGCGCCGGCAAGGGTTCGGCCCGACTGGCTCGGCCGGGTTGCGAAATCGCAAGGTGGCCCGGCGGCGGGTGCTGCTCGGGCTGGGCACCGGAGCGGTCGCCGTGGCCGGCATGGGCGGCGCCGCGGCGCTGGTCGGCCGCGGCATCGGCGCGATGTTCGGCGCCGGTGAGCCCCGCCGACCCAACACCGCGGTCGACGGGCTTGGTGCCGCGGGCCTGGCCGACTCACCGAGTGCGGCGGCCGGCATCGCGGCCAGGGCGAAGCCGCTCTGGCCGACGCCGCTCGACCGCGACCCGGCCCTGCACCTGCTGCGCCGGGCCACCTTTGGGCCGACCCTGGTCGACGTTGTCGCGATGCGCCAGATGGGGGTGGACGCCTGGCTCGACCGCCAGCTCGACCCGGCCGCGATCCCGGACGAGGCGGGCGATGAGATCCTGGCGCTGTACCCGACGGTCGGCCTGACCACC
>JBLNGJ010000566.1:0-16920 GCA_050264675.1 Micromonosporaceae bacterium | reverse complement strand
GATGAGCGCGGCGACCATCGCGGCCCGGAAGAGCACCCGCGATCCGGGTCGGCCGCGAAGGCCGGCGTACCCGCCGGCGACCAGGACCGCGCCCGCGGCCAGGCCGCCGACCGTGGCCACCGGGGTCGGCGGACCCGGCGGGCCGGTCACGATAAGCAGGCTCGCGGTCACCAGCAGGAGTCCGGCGAGCACCGCGCTGGGGGTCGCGCCGATCCGGTGGGGCAGCCCGCGCACGCCGGTCCGCACGTCGTCGTCGAGGTCGGGTAGCGCATTGGCGAAGTGGGCACCCGCACCGAGCAGCGCCCCGGCGGCGACGAGCCAGGCCGGCGGCGGGCCCGCCCCGGGCCGGCCGACCAACACGAAGACCGGCAGCGCGGCGAACGACACCGCGTACGGGACGACCGAGAGCACGGTGGCCTTGACCGGCCAGTTGTAGACGAGTGCGGCGGCGAGGCCGGTCAGCGCGACGAGGGCGCCGGCCGGCCCGGAGAGCGGGCTCAGCGCGACCGTCGCCAGACCGGCGGCGAGGGCGGCCACCCCGACGCTCCGGCGTGCGATCGCCCCGGCGGGAATCGGCTTGTCGGGGCGCCCGGTGCGGGCGTCCCGGTCGGCATCGACCCAGTCGTTGTGCCAACCGACAGCGAGCTGGCTCGCCAGCACGGTGGCGCCGACCAGGACGACACCGCGCAGGTCCCGGTGCATGGCTACGGCGAGCGTGGCCGCGCCGGCGGTGACCGCGAGCGTGGGCTCGGGATGGCAGGCCCGGGCCAGCCCGCCTACGGTCGCGGTGAGCACCACGGGGCCAGTGTGGCGGCTGGGCTCAGCTGGCCGCAGCAGGGGTTCCGTGACACCCTTCGAGCTATGCCTCGGGCACTGCCGCGCAACGACTCTAGGGCGCTGCCGCGCAATGATCTCCGACAGTACGAGGCACTCAGCGAGGAGTGGTGGCGTCCGGACGGGGCGTTCGCCATGCTGCATTGGCTGGCGCAGGCCCGGGCGGCCCGGCTGCCACCGGCCCCGCGACCTGACGCCGTCCTGGTCGACCTGGGCTGCGGCGGCGGGGTACTCGCGCCGCACGTCGCCCCGCTCGGCTACCGCCACATCGGACTCGATCTGGTGGCCACCTCGTTGCGCCACGCCCGGGCGCATGGTGTGGCGCCCGTGCTCGCCGATGTGACAGCGGTGCCGATGGTCAGCGATTGCGCCGACGCGGTCAGTGCCGGCGAGATCCTCGAGCACGTCCGCCAACCCTCCACTGTGGTCGCTGAGGCCTGCCGGATCCTGCGCCCCGGTGGCGTTCTGGTGCTTGACACCATCAACGCCACCGCGCTGGCCCGGTTCGTCGCGGTCACCATCGGCGAGCGCATCCCCGGCGGCGCCCCACCCGGCATCCACGATCCGAACCTGTTCGTCGCGCCGCGCGTGCTCATCGACGAGTGTGCCCGGCACGCGGTCCGGCTGACCGTGCGCGGAATCCGCCCGGCCATGGGTGGCATGCTGCGATGGTTGGTGACGCGGCGCGGCCCGGTGCCGATCGTGCGTACCGGTTCCACCGCTGTGCTCTACCAGGGCTACGGTGTGAAGGAGGATTGACGCGTGGGCGCACCACCGTGGGAGGTCGCCGCGCGGCTACGGCCCCGCTTCGCTGAACGCGCGGGCGAGTTCGACCGGACGGGTGAGTTTCCGGTCGACGATTTTGCCGACCTCCGGACCGCCGGCCTCTTCGGCCTGCTGGTGCCGACCCGGTTGGGTGGGTTGGGCGGCAGCTACGCCGACTACGCCAGGGTGGCCTTCGAACTCGCCCGGGGCAACGGGGCGACCGCTCTCGTGTTCAACATGCACGCCGCGGTGACCGGGGCACTCGCCGGCATTCCCGACGAGATGGCCCGTGCCCTGGGCGTACCCGAGGAGTTCTTCGCCGAGCGGGACCGGGTGCTGCGCACCGCGGCCGGCGGCGCGTTCTACGCGGTGGCCATGAGCGAGCGTGGCGTGGGCTCGCGGCTGTCCCAGCTCACCACCCGCTACGAGCCGGTCGAGGGCGGCTTCCACGTCAAGGGCTCGAAGTCCTTCGTCTCCGGAGCCGGGCACGCCGACGCCTATCTGGTCGCGGCCCGCTCGGCCGTCGACGACTCGGTGGTCTCCCAGTTCCTCATCCCGCCCGGCGAGGGCGTCACGGTGGAACGGACGTGGGACTCGCTGGGCATGCGCGCGACCTCCTCGCACGACCTGCACCTCGATGTCGTGGTGACGCCCAACGCCCTGCTCGGTGGCGTCGAAGGGCTGGCGCTACTGGCGGCCCAGCTGATGCCGCACTGGATGGTGGCCAGCTACGCCGCGGTCTATGTCGGTGTGGCTCAGTCGTGTGTGGACGAAGCGGTGCGTCACCTGACCCAACGCGGCCTGGCCTCGTTGCCGTCGGTGCGGGCCCGGGTCGGCCGGGCCGACGCCGCGACGGCCGCCGCCCGGCTCGCCGTCGACGAGGCGGCGCGACGGGTGACCGAGGCGCCGGGTGAACCTGAGACCAACCGCTGGGTCTGGCGGGCCAAGCTGCTCGCGGGCACGACGGCGATGGAGGTGGCGGCGTCGATGCTGGAGGCGGCCGGCACCTCGGCCTCGCGGCGCGGGCACCCGCTGGAGCGGCTGTTCCGCGACGCCCGGTGCGGCTCGCTGCAGCCGGCGACCTCGGACGTCTGCGCCGACTGGCTCGGAATCGCCGCCCTCGGCGGCGACCCGGACACCGACGGATCGGCGCCGCGATGGTGACCCGGGCCGGTGCGCTGGTGGCCGGGCTGGGCGTCGCCCACCCGCCGGCGGTGATCCAGGACGAGGTCTGGCACGGCTTCTTCGCCGATCACTACGCCGGCGTCGCGCGCGGGCTGGCCAAGCGGATCTTTGAGAACTCGGGCGTGCATACCCGGCACGGCGTGGTGAACCCGCTGGTCGAGGATCCGTCCCACTGGAGCACGAGCCAGCGGATGCAGCGCTACCTCGCCGAGGCGTTGCCCCTGGGCAAGGATGCCGTCGGCGCCGCCCTCGACTCGGCCGGTGTCGCGGCCAGCGAGGTGGGCCTGCTCGTCGTGTGCTCGTGCACCGGCTACGTGACGCCTGGGCTGGACATCCTGCTGGCCCGCGATCTCGGCCTGCCACCCGACGCCCGTCGCGTCTTCGTCGGGCACATGGGCTGCTACGCCGCCCTGCCCGGCCTCGGCGTGGCCGCCGACTACGTCACCCTGCACGGGCGCCCGGCGGTGCTGCTCTGCGTGGAGCTGCCGAGCCTGCACGTGCAACCGCCCACAGTGGACCCTCAGCAGGTGGTCGCCCACGCGCTCTTCTCCGACGCCGCGGTCGCGGCCGTGCTGGTGCCCGGGTCCGGCCCGCACGGCGTGCAGGAGGTCGCCAGCGTGACCGATGCCGCCTCGGCCGACCACATGACGTGGCAGGTGACCGACCTGGGCTTCCGCATGGGCCTCTCGCCGCACGTGCCGGATGTGCTGGCCCACCATGTGGGGCCGCTGGTGCATGACGTTCTCGGCCGGCACGACCTGTCAGTGTCCGATGTGGACGGCTGGGCCGTGCACCCGGGCGGACCGCGCATCCTCGACGTGGTGCAGCACGGGCTCGGCCTCTCCCGCGACGCCCTCGCGGCCTCGCGGGCCTGCCTGGCCGAACACGGTAACTGCTCGTCACCGACCGTCCTGCTGATCCTGGACGCGTTGCGCCGGGCCCGACCCGGCGCGCACCCGCTGGTGCTGCTCGCGTTCGGCCCGGGGTTGACGCTCTTCTGCGCCCTGATCGGCCCGATCTGACGGCTCAGCCCGCCAGCCGGGTGAGATCCCCGAGATCGTTCACGGTCCGAACCGCGGGCACGATCGCCTGGATCGTGCCGCCCTCCGGGACCAGCACAGCGGTGGCGGCGCCGGTTGTCGGGCCGGGCGCGAAGCGGGCGCGCAGCCGGCCGGCCGGGTCGGCCAGCGCGACCACGTTGGCCGGAGCGTCGGCGATGACCGGCGCGGTCTGAGCCACCGGCACCACCCGGACCCGACCCGGCACGGCGCCGGCCGTGGCCCCGATGAGCGCGTGGCAGGCACAACCGTCCACGAGCAGCACCACGGCCGGCAGCAGCTCGGCCAGCCGCACCAGGTGGCCGGCGCCGTCGCCGAGCGCGTACTCAGTGATCTTCGCGGACGCGGCCGGGACGGTCGGCCGGGGCGGCGCCGGTCGCTTGTCCCAGGTCACCACGAAGAGGCTGATCAGCGTGGTGAGCAGGGCCACGCCCACGATGGCCAACGGCATGCCGACCCCGCTCGGCTCGCGCCGGCCGACTCGCCGGGTGAGGGCGCGGCGGATCCGCCGACGGTGGGCGGTACGGCGTAACTCCCGGCGCAACGCGTCCGCTTCGTCGGCGAGCTCGGCCGGATCATCGGGGACGACGACGGTGCCCCACTCGGCGGGCAGGTCGGGCACCTTGTCGCGGCCCCCGTCCTCGGGCAGCGAACCGTCGCCGTCTCCCCGCTGGAGATCGCCCATGGCCGCCTCCCCTGGGTTCCCACTCTCCCTCACGCGGTGTGGCGAGCGCCATAGAAACCGACCCGCCGCCCTGGTCAGCGGGTGGATGATGACCTCGGTGTCCCAAATTCCGGTTTAGTCCTCGACGTAGCCGCTGACCTGCGAAAACAACCACATCCGTTCGGCTGATTCATTCATGTCAGGTCGGGTCTTGTGCCATCACAACCCCTTTGACCTGCACCGACGGCGACCGGCCCGGGAGGCGGGGGCGTGCACCGCGTGTTACACTGGACACAGCGAAAGGGGTTTCGAACCTATGGTTTTCAGTGTCGGCGAAACCGTTGTCTACCCCCACCACGGGGCCGCACTCATTGAGGCAATCGAGACCCGGGTCGTCAAGGGCGAGGAGAAGCAGTACCTCGTCCTGAGGGTCGCTCAGGGTGACCTGACGGTGCGGGTGCCCGCCGAAAACGCCGAGATCGTTGGCGTGCGCGAGGTGGTTGGCGAAGAGGGCCTCACGAAGGTCTTCGATGTCCTCCGCGCTCCGCACACCGAGGAGCCGACCAATTGGTCGCGGCGGTACAAGGCGAACATTGAGAAGCTGGCTTCCGGCAATCCGCTCAAGGTGGCTGAGGTTGTGCGAGACCTCTGGCGCCGCGAGCGGGAGCGAGGGCTGTCCGCCGGCGAGAAGCGGATGCTCGCCAAGGCTCGTGACATCCTCGTCGGCGAGGTTGCCCTCGCCGAGAAGAGCACCAAGGGTGAGGCGGAGATGTTGCTCGATAAGGTTCTCACCGAGGCCTGACGCTCCACCCTCCATAACCCTCCTTCCACTGAGGACCGCGACGTGACCGCGCACCACCCTCCGCGCGGAGACGTCGCGGTTCTCGTTGCGGCGGCCGGTGCGGGCGAGCGGCTCGGCGCGGCCGCTCCCAAGGCGTTCTGTGATCTGGCCGGTACGCCGTTGCTCCTGCACGCGCTGCGTCGCCTCGCGGCGGCGCCGAGTGTGGCTCACCTGGTCGTGGCCGTGCCACCGGGACACCGGACGCGGGTGGAGACGATGGTCAGCGGCGAGGTCGGCGTGCCGGTCAGCGTGGTGGACGGTGGCGCCACCCGGCAGGAGTCGGTGCGCCGGGCGCTGCTCCGCGTGCCGATCGGGTACGCGGTGATCCTCGTGCACGACGCGGCCCGCGCCCTGGCCCCGCCCGAGCTGGTTGAACGCGTCGCCGCGGCGGTGCGCTCGGGCCACCCGGCGGTGATCCCGGTGCTGCCGGTGGTCGACACGATCAAGCGTGTCGGCGCCGACGGCATGGTGCTCGACACCGTCGACCGGAGCGACCTGCGGGCGGTGCAGACCCCGCAAGGGTTCCGACGCGACGTGCTGGAGGCCGCCCATGCCGCGGCGGCCGGCCCGGCCACCGACGACGCCGCCCTGGCCGAGCGGATCGGCGTCACGGTGCATTGCGTGCCCGGCGCCGAGGAGGCTTTGAAGATCACTCGCCCGTTCGACCTGGCCGTGGCCGAGCTCCTGCTGAGCCGTCCGGTGATCGGCGGGGGGCGTACCCTCGCGTCGTGATCGGGGCACGGGTCGGGGTCGGCACCGACGTGCACGCGTTCGCGGCCGGCCGGCCCTGCTGGGTCGCCGGCCTGCACTGGGAGGGCGTGGACGGGCTCGCCGGCCACTCCGACGGTGACGTGGCCGCCCACGCCGCCTGCGACGCGCTGCTCTCCGCGGCCGGCCTCGGTGACGTCGGCTCCGTCTTCGGCACCGACCGGCCCGAGTGGGCTGGCGCCGCCGGCCTGGTGCTGCTGGCCGAGACGGCCCGCCGGCTGCGGGACGCCGGCCTGGAGATCGGTAACGTATCGATCCAGGTAATCGGAGTGGCGCCGCGGATCGGCACCCGCCGGGCCGAGGCCGAGCGGGCCCTTACCGTGGCGGTCGGCGCCCCGGTCACCGTCTCCGGCACCACCACCGACGGCCTCGGCCTGACCGGTCGGGGCGAAGGGCTCGCCGCCGTCGCGGTCGCGCTCGTGCTCACCAACGCTCAACCGGAACGGAGCTGACCCGATGACCGCACTGCCGGAACTGGCTCGCACGCTGCTCGACGCAAACGTGTTCGTGGTGCTCACCACGATCAACCCGGACGGCGGTCCACAGTCGAGTGTCATCTGGGCTAAACGCGATGGCGACCAGGTCGTCTTCTCCACGATCCTCGGGCGCCGCAAGACCCGTAACCTGCAGCGCGATCCCCGGGTGAGCCTGTGCTTCTACGACCCGGCCGAGCCGTACTGGTACGTGGAGCTGCGCGGCACCGTCACGATGACCCAGGAGGGCGGGCCCGAACTGATCAACGAGCTGTCCCAGCGCTACGTCGGCCGTCCGTTCACCGAGAGCAGCCCGTCCAACGTGCGGGTGGTCTGCCGGCTCCACCTCACCAAGGCGATCGTGCACCAGTAGCCCCTTGGCTGGCGCTAGGGGCGGCGGGACCAGGTCCAGGCGTACCCGTCGTCTTCGCAGGCCAGCGCCGCATCGCCGAGGTCGAGCGGGCGGAACGTGTCCACCATGACCGCGAGCTCGTCGAAGAACTCGGCCCCGATCGACCGCTCCACCGCGCCCGGCTGCGGCCCGTGCGTGAAGCCGGACGGGTGCAGCGAGATCGAGCCTTGGTCGATGCCGGAGCCACGCCGGGCCTCGTAGCTGCCGCCGGTGTAGAAGAGCACCTCGTCGGAGTCGGTGTTGTGGTGGTTGTAGGGCACCGGGATGGCGAGCGGGTGGTAGTCGACCTTGCGGGGCACGAACGAGCAGATGACGAAGTTCGGTCCCTGGAACGTCTGGTGCGCCGGCGGTGGTTGGTGCACCCGGCCGGTGATCGGCTCGAAGTCGTGGATCGAGAACACCCACGGGTAGAGGCAGCCGTCCCACCCGACCACATCGAACGGGTGCCGGGCGTAGGTGAGGGTGGACCAGCCGCGCCGGTGCTGCACGTGCACCGGCACGTCCTCGCCGTCGACCGGCTGCAGCTCGGTCGGCCCCCGCAGGTCGCGTTCGCAGTAAGGCGAGTGCTCCAGGAACTGGCCGCGGACCGACAGGTAGCGCTGGGGCGGTCCGATGTGGCCGGTCGCCTCGATCGCGAGCGTCCGAAGTGGATCAGCGCCGGTCGGCACGATGCGGTAGATCACCGAGGTCGGGATGATCACGTAATCGCCGGTGCTCACGTCCAGCGTCCCGAACGTGGACTCCACCCGGGCCGACCCGCTCTCGATGTAGAGGCACTCGTCGCCGATCGCGTTGCGGTAGAGCGGTGAGGGCTGCTCGGCCACCGCGTACGCGATGCGGCAGTCGTCGTTGGCGAGCAGGTACTGGCGACCCAGCACGGCATCGGCCCCGCCGGCGTCGAGCTTGTGGGTGCGCAGGTGCCGGGGCTTGAGCGGTCGGTTGGGTTGGCGTGACCAGGCCGGCGGGTCGAACTCGGTGGCGGCCACGATCGCCGTGGGCGGGTGGCGGTGGTAGAGCAGCGAGGAGTCGCTGGAGAACCCCTCCTGGCCCATGAGCTCCTCGGCGTAGAGGCCGCCGTCCGGCCCGCGGAACTGGGTGTGCCGCTTGGGCGGGATCTCACCGACGCGGCGGTAGTACGGCATGGTGGCCTCCATCCGGTCCGCCGGCCGGAGGTCGGCGCCGATAGCAAGGTCGGACATTTCAGTCGCTAGTCCTAGCCTCACGCGGCCGGTGGGGTTGTGTCAAACCGCCGTCGGTTAGGTTCAGACCGTGCCCACCCATGTGCCGGCCCTGCTGCACCGGCTGGTCGATGACGCCGCGGTCTTCCCGCCCGGCAACGCCCCGCTGCCGGAGGCGTTGCGGTGCCACCGGGAGCATCGCGACGCCTGGTACGCGCCGTTGGTCGGCCCGTTGCTGCTACCCGCGTCCGAGCTGGCGGCGGCCACCCCCCTGCTCGCCGGATCGGGGTCGGTGACCATCGGCGTGGTCGGCGACACCGGCCTGGCCGGGCTGCCGGGCGCGGTCGAGGCGGTGCCGGCGACCGGGGCCCGGCTGGCCCAGCTCGAGGTGGCCGTGGCCAAACGCGGCGAGGACCCGCTGCCCGGCCTGCGCCGCCTGATCGAGCTTGCGACCGAGCTCGCTGGCGAGGAGATCGACCTGTACGCCGAGGTGCCGCTGACCTGGGGCCTGCACAACGCGCTCGACACGCTGGCGCAGGCGCGCGGTCAGGGCGTACGGGTGGCGGCGAAGTTTCGCACCGGCGGCTTGGCCGCCGAGCTGTTCCCGACCCCGGTCGAGCTCGCCGCGGTGATCTGTGCCTGCCGTGACCGCGCGCTGCCGTTCAAGCTCACGGCCGGGCTGCACCACGCCATCCGGCACAACGATCCGGAGACCGGCTTCACCCACCATGGCTTCCTCAACGTGTTGGTCGCCGCGTTGGCGGCCGACGACGGGGCCGAGGTGGCCGACGTCGCCGAGCGCCTCGCCGGCACCGATCCGGTCGCGCTGATCGAGGAGGTCCGGCCGCACCGCGAATCGGCCCGGCCGCTGTGGCTGGGGTTCGGCTCGTGCAGCGTGCCGGAGCCGCTGGCCGACCTGCACCAGCTTCGGCTGCTCTCGTCCGAGGAGGCGTGATGAGCTGGCTCGACGATGCGCTTGATCTCGCGCCGACCGACCCGTTCGGGGTGGCGAACCTGCCCTACGGGGCGTTCCGCGGCGAGACCGCGGCCGGTGTCGGGGTCCGGGTCGGCTCGCACGTGCTGGACCTGGGCCGGGCCGAGCAGGCCGGGCTGCTCGACGCGGCCGGGGCGCTGGCGGCACGGTCCAATCTGGACCATCTGCTCGTCGCCGGCCCGCCGGTGTGGCGGCGGGTCCGCGAACGGCTGCAGCAGCTTCTGCTCGAGGCGCGCTGGCGCGCTGAGGTCGAACCGCTGCTGATGCCGCTGGACCGGGTGCGGCTGGCCCTGCCGTTCACCGTCGGTGACTATGTCGACTTCTACTCCTCCGAGCATCACGCCGGTAACCTGGGCCGGATCCTGCGTCCGGGCCAACCGCCGGTGCTGCCGAACTGGCACCACCTTCCGGTCGGC
Source organism: Micromonosporaceae bacterium (assembly GCA_050264675.1). GTDB lineage: Bacteria > Actinomycetota > Actinomycetes > Mycobacteriales > Micromonosporaceae > JBLNGJ01. The sequence continues at coordinate 7,332 of JBLNGJ010000566.1, read as the reverse complement.
TACCACGGCCGGGGCGGCACGGTCGTGGTGAGTGGCACGCCGGTGCGCCGGCCGTGCGGGCAGCGCAAGGTGGGCGATGGTCCGGTCTTCGGGCCGTCGACCCGGCTGGACATCGAGGCCGAGGTCGGGTTCGTGATCGGTCGACCGAGCCGGCTCGGCGAGCGAGTGTCCACCGAGGAGTTCGCCGCGCACGTCTTCGGCGTGGTGCTGGTCAACGACTGGTCGGCTCGGGACATCCAGGCTTGGGAGTACCAGCCGCTGGGGCCGTTCCTGGGCAAGTCGTTCGCGACCACCATCTCGGCCTGGGTGACCCCACTCGACGCGCTGGTCTCGGCCCGGGTGCCGGCTCCGGTCCAGGACCCGCCGGTGCTCGACTACCTACGGGAGAAGGAGCGCTTCGGCTACGACCTGACGCTGCAGGTCGAGTGGAACGGCACCGTGGTCAGCCGCCCGCCGTTCCGCGAGATCTACTGGACGCCGGCCCAGCAGCTGGCCCACCTCACCGTCAACGGCGCCAGCGTGCGCGCTGGTGACCTTTACGCCTCCGGCACCGTCTCCGGCCCGCGCCGCGACCAGACCGGCTCGTTCGTCGAGCTGACCTGGAACGGAACCGAGCCGGTGACTCTCGTCGATGGCTCCGAGCGCACCTTCGTGCAGGACGGCGACACCGTGACCATCACGGCGACCGCCCCTGGTCCGGACGGCGCCATCCTCGGCTTTGGTGACGTTACGGCCACGATCCAGCCCGCAGAGTGACAGAGGCCTGACAAATCCGACGCCACTGTCGCACTGCTCGGCTACCGTTGAGCGCGGGGTTGACAGTGGCCCTACCCGGGTAGATGCGGTGCACGATGTGGTCGGCCAGGGAGCGGATGTGTCCAGGGTGATGGTGACGCGGACGGTCGAGGCGCCCGTACACGTGGTCTGGGAGATCTTCACCGACCTGTCCGGCCGCGGCGCCTGGCTCTCCGATGTGGACAGTGTGGAGCTGCTCACGCCCGGCTCGTTCGGGCCGGGCACCCGCTGGCGGGAGACCCGTGGGGCGGTGACCGAGGAGCTCGTGGTCGCGGCGACCGAGCCGGGGCGCAGCTGCACGATCACGCTCGCCGGGGCCGAGGCCAGCCATCGACTGACCTACACGTTCACCCCGATCGAGATCGGGGCCCAGCGGGGCGCGACCACCGTCAGCGCCATCTACGAAGGCCGTCCCCACGGCCTGACCAGCCGGTTCCTCGCGTTCTTCCTCGGTGGCCTGGAGGCCCGCACGGTCGAGGGTGCCCTGCGCGTCGACCTGGAGGCCCTCGCGGCGGCCGGCCGGGCTGGCGGCCTTTCCGCATCGCCCGGACGGGCTTGGCGCGGCACCCCGGCGGCGTGACCGGCGGTTCTTCAGGGGCGCCCGGTAGGGTCCGTGCGGGGGTGTCCATGCGGTGGGAGCGGTGGGGCCGGCTGCTGGGCCGGCCGGGGCGATCTGGGCAGATGATCCGGCTCGGCGCGGCGGGGCTGGGCGTCCTGGTGCTGCTGGCCACCCTCGGTGTGATCGGCTACCGGGTGTTCGCGCCGCACGAGACGCTCACCCGCCCCAGCGAGCCCTATCCGGCCGCTGGCGCCATCGTGGACGAACGGCCGTTCAGCGAGCTGCGGGCAGCGCCGCTCGTCGTGGACGGGCGGCTGCGGGTCTACGCCGAGAAGTGGCGGATCTGGTCTGACGGCCCGGTCGGTGGTCGGTACGAGGCGACGCCGTACTGGGCCCTGCGCCGGTGGCCGGCGCAGGTCGTCGGTGTGGTCAGTGTGGCCGCACCGACCGGGCCGGTGGTGGTCACGCAATGGTCCGACGGTGAACTGGTCGCTCTGGACGCGCGCAGCGGCCGCATCGCCTGGCGGGCGGCCGGCCCGGCCGTCGAGCGCGGCTACGACGGCCGCCGCACCGGCGCCTCGGTGGTCTACGAACCGGAGGCGCTGCTCACCGCGCAGCGCCCCGGCGGCGCGGTCGTGATCGCGATCGGCAGTGGGTCGATGCGCGCGTTCGATGCGCTCACGGGGGCCGGGCTCTGGGACCGTCCCCAGCCGACCGACTGCCACCCGTGGACCGCTGACGCGCTGGTCGCCGTGCCCGGGTGTGCGGACAGTCTGGTCACCTTCATCGACGCCGCGAGCGGCATCGAGCGGTCCACCTGGACCGCGCCCGGCGGCGAACCCGTGGTGCCGAGCCAATGCGCACTCGGCCGCTCCGGCTGCCGGCTGCTCATCGCCGGCCCGGCGACGTTCCGGGTGGGCGGCGACGACCGGCCGCACCCGATTCCGACGCTGCCCGAGGGCGCGCTGCTCGCCGGCGATCTGGTGGTCTACCCCAGCCCGGCCGGCGTGACCGCCCGGCCCCTCGCCGGTGGCCCGACCCGGTGGACCTGGAGCGGCCAGGGCCGGCTGGTGACCGCGAACGAGGCCGGGGTGTACCTGCTCACCGGCGACCTGACCGTGCTCGCGCTCGACCCGGCGCGGGGTTCGCTGAAGTCGGTCGGCTGCGCGGCGATCACCGTGCGTGACCAGTGGCAGCTTGGCCACGTCTACCCGGCCGAGAACGGCGAGTACCTGGCGATCGAGCGGCTCAGTGGCGCCGCACCCACGAGCGCCGACAAGGTCTACTACTTCGGCCTGCGGCCGATGGCCCTGGTCGAGCTCTACCCGCCGAGCCAGCTTCCGGTGTGGCCGGGCAAGTTCGCCGCCTGCCGTCCGCTGTAGAGCCGTCCGGCCGGGGCAGCCTCACATCCGGGATCTCAGCACGTCGAACTCGCAGCCGGGCGAGTATGGGTCGAAGCCGTGCTCGACCAGCCAGCGGACCGCCCGCAGGCTCCGCAACGACCACCACGCGCGGATCACGTCGAGGTCGACGTCGGTGCCGTAGCCGGCGACGACGTCGCCAAGGTGCTCCTCGTGTCCGAGCGTCAAGCTGGCGAGATCGTAGAGGGCATCGCCCGGGCCCGCCTCGGACCAGTCGACCACGCCGGTGATCTCGTCTCCGTCCACGAACACGTGGCTGATCTGCAAATCGCCGTGCGCGAACACCGGTGTCCACGGCCGCAGCGCAGCCTCAGCAATCTGGCGGTTGCGCGTGACCACGTCGATGGGAAGGACGCCGTTGGTGACGAGCCAGTCGCACTCGCCGTCGAGGTGTGATGCGACCTCATCGAGGCTCCGACCGGGCCACGGCGGCAGCGGCGCGTCGTGCAGCATCCGTGCGGCGGCACCCGCCGCGGCCCACGCCGCCGATGACGCGATCGACGGCTCGCCCAGGCGACCCAGTGCCGTGCCCGGGAGGGCGGCGAGCGCGAGCACGGGCGGCTTTCGCCACAGGATCTCCGGAGTCGGGATCGGCGCCAGAGCCATCGCCGCGACCTCGACGTCGGTGCGCGCCTGATCAGCGTCGATCTTCAGGAACACCTCACCCACGCGCAGCGTCGCGCGCTCGTGATGGGCGACGACGACCTCGACCTCCGCCACGTCGGCCATCATCGCGGGGACGACCGGTGACGTCACCGGGATTATCACGTGCGACCGCGGCTGAGTAACGTGCTCTCGTGTTCGGTGGCAACGGCAAGGTCAGCCTGCGGCTAGCGATGAGCCTGGACGGGTTTATCGCCGATCACGGCGGCGGGTACGACTGGATTCAGGATGTGCCGAGCGCGGACCTTGACACTGAGCACCAGATCCCCTTCGACGAGTTTCTGCGCAGCGTCGACCTCGTCGTCATGGGGCATCGCTGCTTCGAGCAAGGCCAGCACGCCGAGTATGTCCAGATGGGAAAGCCGGTGATCGTCGCGGCATCTCAACCTCACGCGCCCTCCACCCGTGGCGTTGGGTTCACCGACGACGTGCTCGCCCGAGTTCAGCGGGAGCGCGACGATGGACGGCATTGCTTCCTGTTCGGCGGCGGCCACCTGGTGACATCGTTCGTGCAAGCGAATCTGGTCGATGAGCTGACCATCGGCATCGTGCCGGTCCTGCTCGGCGAGGGGCGGCGACTCTTCCACGAAGGAGTCCGACGTATCGATCTGCGACTCGTCGACTACACCGTCCTCAGTGGCAAGGCACGGCTGAGCTACCGACGACGCTGACGACCAAGGACGAGGGGTAATCACGTGCGGACGACGAGGCAGATGAGCATCACACTCCCCATCGGCATGGCGGAGTCCTTGCGGGAGCGGGTCGCCTCGGGCGAGTACGCAAGCGAAAGCGAGGTCGTGCGCGAAGGGCTGCGGGCGCTGTTCGCTCGCGACCACGCGTGGAGAGCTGGCTGCGTACAGAGGTCGTCGCGGCGTACGACGCGCTCAAGACCGACCCGTCCCGTGCCGTCAGCGCGGAAGACCTGCGGGCACGACTCGCCGCGATGCAGGCAGTGGGACGGGCGGGGGAGCGTGGCAAGCTGCCCGGATGACCCGTGGCGTGAACTTCTCGCCCGAGGCAGGGAAGCAAATTCTCAAGCTATACACGTACATCGCCGACGCGAGGTCCGCAGACGTCGCGAGCGGGTACGTCTCGGCGATCCTCGACTTCTGTCAGAGCCTCGGCGAGTTTCCGCATCGCGGCGTGGCGCGGGACGATCTCCGGCTCGGCCTCAGAACCATCGGATTCAGGCGCCGGGTGACAATCGCGTTCGCCGTTGACAAGGACGAGCGCGTAACGATCGTTGGAGTCTTCTACGAACACCTGGTGGCCCGCAGCTCGGGTCGTCTGGTTCGGAATCCGGGCAGATCGGGGCACTTCTGGGCGGTTGGGCAGACTGATCAGTTCTGTGGGACGCGGCAGGGAGGGTTTTGTCGTACGCCTGTGCTTGACTGAGCCCCATGACCGGAGGCCGTGCTGCACGCGCCTCATCACCAGCCGTGTCGGCAGCGAGCCGTCCGGAGCTCGTGATTGGTGTGGTTACCCCTATCGGCACGAGGACTTCTCGAGTGACAGAGTCCGTGTTGAAGGAACTTTCGCCATTTGGATATGCGGCCAAAGTCATCAAAATAAGTGACTACTTCGACATGAAGGCCGAACCCGCACCGTCTAGCCGTGGTGGGCGCGAGCGCGAAGACGCCCGTATAAGCCGTTTGATTGAGGCCGGAAATGAATTCTGCCGCGGGCATGAGGATCCTGGAGCGGTGGCGAGCCTGGCGGTGCTGCAAATTCGTGCGGCGCGACGGCAGATCAACGAGGCGAATGGTCGTGCCGGGGAGCACCTGAACGAGCCTATCGCGGGACAGGCCTACATAGTCCACTCCCTTAAACGGCCCGAGGAGGTCTACCGTCTTCGTCAGGTATACGGTCCTCAATTTGTGTTGCTAGGATGTCAGGACACGCTGGAGAACCGTACCAGGACCCTCACGGAGCGGCTCGATAATCAGAGAGGCGCGGACGCGATCGCGGCCGAGCTCATTGCCCGGGACGCCGATGAATCAGACAAGATGGGCCAGGCGGTCAACACGACATACCCGATGGCCGACTACTTTTTACCAGCTGGCGAGGCAGCCGAGCGGGCGGTAAGCCTGCTCTTTGCGGAACACCGCGAGCAGCTTCAGTTTCATGAGTACGCGATGTACCTGGCTCACGCCGCGAAGGCCCGCTCGCGTGCGCCGTCTCGACGCGTCGGTGCGGTGATCGCCGACGAGCGAGGCGAGGGGCGGGTGCTGGCGATCGGCTGTAATGATGTTCTGCCGGACGAACAAGCTGAGGTGGATCGCGAGATTGACACGAGCGAGAGGTTGAAGACCGACCTCATGCGGGACACGCTTGAGCGCCTCCACGAGGCGGGTTATCTGTCAGACCGGGTCACGGAGGTCGACGACCAGCTCGTCAACGATGTAAAAGGCAAGCTCGACGACGCCAAGCTGCTGTCAATTATCGAATTCCAGCCGTCCGTTCACGCGGAGGCGGCGGCTGTCAGTGATGCCGCATATAGGGGAATACCACTGGCTAACGCTTCCATGTTCGTGACCACATACCCTTGCCATCTGTGCTTCAAAGCGGCAGCCGCAGCCGGTATCGCGAAGGTCTACTACATTGACCCATACCCAAAGTCGCGCGCCGAGGTTCTGTTCCCGAACACGAGCAAGGCGTTGACGCCCTACGTAGGCATCTCGCCGCTGCGTTGCGGGCTCGTCTTTCTCGAGCCGCCACCACCCAGTGCGGATCTTTCGGGACGTCTTCGAGCTCCGGATAAGCCGCAACGGAACCTGCTTCAAGCTTCAGAATGCGACCCGTTTGAAGTTTCGAAAGAGGAACAAAGGGTTGTCGACCATCTCAAAATCGGAGACATCAATGGGGAAAGCTAGACCGCCGAAGATGATAGACAACGAGCTGAAGTCTCGCGAGACATTTTTGAGCGGCCTGCTCGATGCATATGAAGACGCTCAACGTGGTGCGGCACAGTTATCGCAGGAGGCCGTAGAGCGTTCGGCCGCGAGGGACCGTGAGCTCCGGGTGCGCGCGGGTGAGATCAGGGCGGGCCGTAGAGATCCTCTTAGCGGATAGGACTCGTCAGACCACGGGGAGGTCTATTTCTTGCTAGTGGCCCTCTTCTTCGCCGCGCTCTTCCTCGGCGCTGCTTGCCGCTGCGCGCTCTTGCGGCGCGTGCCCTCGGTGAGCGCCTTCTCGGCGGCGGCGAGGAACGTGTCGTTCTCCTCCGCGGTGCCGACCGTCACCCGTACCCCCTCGCCCGGGAACGGCCGCACGATCACCCCGGCCGCCTCGCAGGCGGCGGCGAACGGCATCGACCGCTCACCCAACGGCAGCCACACGAAGTTCGACTGCGATGAAGGCACCGCCGACTCGGCTGGCACGAGCTTGGCCAGCGCGGCCGCCAGCCGGTCCCGTTCGCTGACCACGAGCGCGACCCGGCGGGCCATCTCCTCCTGTGCGCCAAGGGCGGCCAGCGCGGCGGCCTGGGCCACGGCCGAGGTCGAGAACGGAGTGATCACCTTGCGCACGGCCGCCACCACCGCCGGCTGCGCGATGAGGTAGCCGATCCGCAGCCCGGCCAGCCCCCACGCCTTGGAGAGCGTACGCAGCACCACCACGTTGGGCCGTTCGCCGTAGGTCACCAACCCGTCCGGCACGTCCAGGTCGGTGATGAACTCGTGGTAGGCCTCGTCGAGCACGACCAGCACGTCGGGCGGCACCGCGTCGAGGAACTTGTCGAGTTCGGCTCGGCGGGCGACCGTACCGGTGGGGTTGTTCGGGTTGCAGACGAACACCAGCCGGGTGCGCGGCGTCACCGCGGCCGCCATCGCGGGCAGGTCATGGCCGTGGTCGGGCCGGTTGGGCACGCGGACGCTGGTCGCCCCGGTGGTCGCC
>JBLNGJ010000565.1:0-3788 GCA_050264675.1 Micromonosporaceae bacterium | reverse complement strand
GCGCCCGACCCGGCGCTGTCTACATAGGAAACGTTGGCCGAGAATGCGACCGGTTGGCCGTTGTCGAGGTAGCGGGCGTGGAAGTCGTCGAGCTGCACGCAGAACGGCGGCAGGTCATCGGCGCCGACCCGGGCGCCCAGGGCGTACTCGTCGTACTGCTGCAGTGAGTCGCAGAATGCGTAGTCGGCGCCGGCGACGAGCAGACGGTTGCCGTGCCAGCCGTACCACGACCCGTAGGCGACACCGATGAGCACGGCGAGCAGCGCGAAGTGGAAGACGAGGTTGCCGGTCTCCTTGAGGTAACCCTTCTCCGCGGCGACGGTGGCACCGCCATCGGGCTGCGCGCGGACCTGCACCCGCCAGCGCCGCCGCCGCAACGTCTGCGCCACGCCGTCGGCGATCGCGCCCGGCTCACCGTCGAGCTCCCGGTCGGGGGTGTGCTGCGGCAGGCGGTCAAGCCGGCTCGGCGCCGGCGGCGGCGAAGCCAGCAGGGCTGAGACGTGCTGGCGCAGCCGCGGCCCGAGGCAGCCCACGAGCGAGGTGAACAGCAACAGGTAGACCGCGGAGAACCAGGGCGAGGCGTAGACGTCGAAGAACCACAACCGGTCCAACCACGGCCCCAGATCCGGATGGCGCACCAGATACGCCTGGACCCGCTCCGGGTTGAGCCGGCGCTGCGGCAGCAGCGAGCCCGGCACCGCCGCGACCGCTAGCAGGAAGAGCAGGATGAGCGCGGTGCGCATGCTGGTCAACCAGCGCCAGCCGGACCGGGCCGCGCCCACCGCGTCAACGACCCACGGCGTCATACCCGACCCGACCTCATATGCCCCGCCGACCTCATATGCCCACCGACCCTGGCCCGACGCTGGCCCGCAGCCAGTTGAGGAATTCGCCCCAGGCCCCGGTGACGAGCGCGAGGCCGACCAGGATGAGCAGCCCACCGCCGACGCGGGTGACCCAGTCGCTGTGCCGGCGCACCGCGGCGAACACGCCGATCAGCCGCCGGAACCCGAGGCCGAAGGCGAGGAACGGCAGGCCGAGGCCGAGGCAGTAGGCGACGGCCAAGGTGACCGCCCGGCCGGTCTCGCCGCCGACCGCGGCCAGGCCGAGCACCGCCACCAGGGTCGGGCCCAGGCACGGCACCCACGACACCGCGAAGACCGCGCCCAGGACCGGGGCCGAGGCGAGGCCGGCGGCCGGCAGCCGCTGCAGGCGCAACTCCCGTTGCAGACCCGGAATCAGGCCGAGAAAGGCCAGGCCCAACCCGATGATGAGGGCACCGACGACCACCTCGACCACCCGGGCGTGCGCGAGCAGGGCCCGGCCGATGCTGGCGGCGATCACGCTGGTCAGCGTGAAGACCACGGTGAACCCGGCGACGAACCCGGCCGTGCCGACCAGCATCCGGCCCCGGGCGCCGCGGGTGCCGTCCCGGTGCAGCGCGTCGTCGAGGTCGGCGCCGGCGAGGCCGGTGACGTAGGAGAGGTAGCCCGGCACCAGCGGCAGGATGCACGGGGAGAGGAAGCTGACCAGGCCGGCGAGTGCCGCCACGCCCACGGCCAGGACGATCGGCCCGCCCTGCGCGATCTCCGCGAAGCCCGCCCCCATCACGGGGCCTCGTCGGCGACCTGGGCGACCAGCGGCTCGAGCTGGCTGCGGATCACGGCCCCCCGGATCACCGCCGCGATCCGGCCGGCCCGGTCGATGACGATGGTGGCCGGGATGGTGGTGGGCGGCACGTTGAAGCCGAGCGCGAGCCGGCTCGATGGATCGAAGATGCTGGGATAGGTGGCCCGTCCGGTGGCGAACGCGCGGGCCTTGTCGCGCTCGTCGCGGATGTTGATGCCGAGGAACGTGACCCGGCTGCCGCGGGTCGCCTGGTAGGTCTGCTCCAGGTCGTCCGCCTCGACCCGGCACGGCGCGCACCACGACGCCCAGAAGTTGAGCACCACCACCTCGCCACGGTGCTCGGCGAGGTCGAACGAGCCGGCGCCGGAGAGCAGCGGACCGGTCAACGCCGGTGCGCCCGGGCGCGCGTCCGCCGCGTACACCTGCACGAGCTGGGTGGACGGCGTCCGGGTGCAGCCACCGATCGGGCCGACCACGGCGACCAGGCCGAGGGCGGCCACCCAGCGGACCGCGCGGGCCCGCATCAGGCGCCCTTCGCGGTGCGGGCGCCGGGTGATCCGGTGATCAGATGCGCCGCGGGCTCCCGGTAACCGACGCCGATGAGCCCGTCGTCCTCGAAATGCACGCTGGTCAAGCTGGCCAGCGCGCACTGGCGCCGGCGTGGGTCGTGCCAGAGCCGTTTGCGCTCGAGGTGGCGGCGCAGCACCCAGATCGGCAGCTGATGTGAGACGCACACCGCCTCATGACCTTCGGCCCGCCGGCGGGCCGCGTGCAGGGCGGCGAACATGCGCGCGGCCACCGCCGCGTACCCCTCACCCCAGGACGGGGTGAACGGATCACGCAGCACCCACCAGTTACGCGGGTCGCGCAGGACTCCGTCGCCGACGCCGACCCGCTGGCCCTCGAAGAAGTTGCCGCTTTCGATGAGCCGTTCGTCCACCGCGACCTCGAGGGCGAACTGTGTGGCGATCGGCTCGGCGGTCTGGATGGCGCGCTCGAGCGGGCTCGCCACGACGTAGGTGATGTCCCGCTCGGCCAGGGCCTGGGCGGCCGCCTTGGCCATCTGCTCGCCGACCGGGGAGAGCCGGAACCCGGGCAGCCGTCCATAGAGGATCTTCTGAGGGTTCGCCACCTCCCCGTGCCGCAGCAGGTGCACGACCGTCTTCTTCACGGGCCCGCCACGGTGGCGGCCGCCGCCGCGGCGACCGGAAGCGCCGCTGCGACGATCTCCAGCGCGGTCTCGTCCAGGGCGGCCGAGACGAACCACGCCTCGAACGCGCTGGGCGGCAGGTAGACCCCGTGCGCCAGCATCGCGTGGAAGAACGCCCGGAACGCGGCCAGGTCCTGCCGGCGCGCCGCCTCGTAGTCGGTGACTTCGGCCTCGGTGAAGAAGACCGAGAACATGTTGCCCGCGGCCTGCACCCGATGCGCGACGCCGGCCGCCCGCAGCGCCGACGAGGCGAGCTCGCTCAGCGTGGCCGCGGTCTTGTCCAGCTGCGCGTAGAGCTCATCGGTGCACAGCCGCAGCGTGGTCAGGCCGGCGGCGCAGGCGAGCGGGTTACCGGAGAGCGTGCCGGCCTGGTAGACCGGGCCGGCCGGAGCCAGCTGCGACATCAGCGCCGTCGACCCGCCGAACGCCGCCGCGGGCAGGCCGCCGCCCATCACCTTGCCGAAGGTGTAAAGGTCAGCATCGATCGGTTCGCCGGTGCGGGCGGAGAGCTCGGCCCACCCGCCCCGGGCCACCCGGAAGCCGGTCATCACCTCGTCCAGGATGAGTAGCGCCCCGTGCTCGTGGGCGATGCGCACCAGGCCGGCGTTGAACCCGGGCGCCGGCGGCACCACGCCCATGTTCCCGGCGGCCGCCTCGGTGATGATCGCCGCAACGTTCGCGCCGTCGGCGGCGAAGACCGCACCGACCGCGTCCAGGTCGTTGTAGGGCACGACGATGGTCTCGCTGGCGGCGGCCGCGGTGACGCCCGGCGAGTCGGGCAGGCCGAGGGTGGCCACCCCGGAGCCGGCCGCGGCGAGCAGGCCGTCGGCGTGGCCGTGGTAGCAGCCGGCAAACTTTACGATCTTGGAGCGGCCGGTGGCGCCACGGGCGAGCCGGATCGCGCTCATGGTCGCCTCGGTGCCCGAGTTGACCAGCCGGATCATCTCGG
>JBLNGJ010000564.1:0-3659 GCA_050264675.1 Micromonosporaceae bacterium | reverse complement strand
GGGGCGCCACCACCGTGGTTGTGGGGGCGGATGCGGGTGGGCCGGCGCTCGGGCATGGTGCCGGCGGCCGGCCCGACCGCGTGCCAGATGTGATAGCTCTGGGCCCGGTCCCGGCCCGCGTGCCGGGTCACCATCGCGACCTCGATGTCCAGCTCGAACAGGCGCCAGTCGACCTGCCCCGCGGCCCGGTGGGCGCGCACCAACCGGCCGACCCGGCGCCGGTCGGTGACCGGATAGGCGTGACCGGTCAGGTACGCCTCGTCGTTGGAGTTCTCCGGTGGGTACGCATGCAGTGCGTACCAGCCGTTGCGCTCGAGGTCGCGGCGCTTCGGCGAGTTGAGCACGAAGCAGAACAGGCCGCCGTCGGCGATCACCGGCGAAACCGGGTGCAGCCGGGGCCCGCCGTCGCGGCGGATCGTCGCCAGATAGCCGAACCCCGAGCCGTACTGGTAGAACAGCTCGCGAACCTCCTCGGCCAGCGTCGGTGCCGTCTCGGCGAACTGCGACCACGATGCCATGCCACGACTCTATCGAACGCTTGTACGAGATCGCTAGCGACTCGGAACGGCAACGACGCACCGGACGTGGCGACGGTTAGGCTCGCGGGGTGCTGCTCTCCGACCGCGATTTGGTGGCCGAGGTCAAGGCCGGTCAGCTGCGGCTGGAACCGTTCGAGCCGGATCTCGTGCAGCCCTCGAGCATCGACGTACGCCTGGACCGGTGGTTTCGCATCTTCAACAACCACCTCTACACCCACATTGACCCGTCCATCCGGCAGGACGACCTGACCACACCGGTCGAGGTGGCACCGGGCGAGCCGCTCGTGCTGCATCCGGCCGAGTTCGTGCTCGCCTCGACGTTGGAGGTCATCACGCTCGGCGACGGTCTGGCGGCGCGGATCGAGGGCAAGAGCTCACTCGGGCGCCTGGGCCTGCTGACCCACTCCACCGCCGGGTTTATCGACCCCGGCTTCTCCGGCCACGTCACGCTGGAGCTCTCCAATGTGGCCACTCTGCCGATCAAGCTATGGCCGGGCATGAAGATCGGCCAGCTCTGCGTGTTCCGGCTCTCCTCGCCGGCCGAGCATCCCTACGGGTCGGCGGTCTACGGCTCGCGCTACCAGGGCCAGCGCGGCCCCACGGCGAGCCGCGCGTGGCAGAACTGGCACGTGTGGCCGACCCGCTGACCGGGCGCCCGTACGCTGAATGACCGTGACCATCTCCTTCGCCCGCGGCGCGCCGTCAGTCGACATCGTCGATATCGCCGGGCTGCGGGCGGCCGCCGGGCGCGCCTTCGACATCGACCCGGGCGCGGTTGCGGGGTACGGCCCGGCCACCGGCTACCCGCCGCTACGGGAGTGGATAGCGGCCCGCCATGCGGTGCCGGTCGACCGGGTGCTGGTCACCAACGGCTCGCTGCAGGGCGGGGCGTTCCTGTTTGAGCACCTGGTGCGGCCGGGCGACGAGGTGGTGGTCGAGCGGCCCACCTACGACCGCACCCTGTTCACCCTGCGCAATCTTGGCGCGAAAATCCACCAGGTCAGCCTCGACGCCGATGGTCTCGACGTGGACGAGCTTCGCAAGCTGCTTGCGGCCGGCGTGCGGCCCCGGCTCGCGCACGTGATTCCGAACTACCAGAATCCCGCTGGCGTGACGCTCTCGCTGAGCCGGCGTCACGCCCTGCTCGAGCTGGCCCGCGAGCACGACTTCGTGATCTTCGAGGACGACCCGTACGCGGAGATCCGGTTCCGTGGTGATCGGCGCCCGTCGATGCTCTCGCTGGCCGGCGCGGCGGTGGTGCACGCGTCCTCCTTCACCAAGACCGTGTGCCCAGGGGTGCGCGTCGGTTACCTCATCGGACCCGAGGAGATCATCGAGGCGCTGGCCCGGCGGGCGGTGAACACCTACATCTCCCCGAACATGCTCGCCGAGGTGACGGTGCACCAGTTCTGCGTCAGCGGCGACATCGAGCGCTCGATCGCTACGGTACGGGTGGCGCTGGCGCAGCGGGCCGCGGCGCTGGCTCAGGCACTGCGCCACGAGTTACCGGGATGTCGATTTCACGAGCCCGACGGTGGCTACTTTCTCTGGGTCGACTTCGGCGCGGACGTCGACGTCGAGCGGCTCGCCCCGGCCGCGCTCGCCCGGGGCGTGGCCATCGTGAAGGGCACGGACTTCCTGCTCGCCGGCGGCGGGCACGCGGCTCGGCTCGCGTTCTCGGCGGTCACCCCGGACGAGATCACCGAAGGAGTACGCCGCCTGGCCGCCGCGGTGGCGGATGTGCGGACGCGCTGACCGCGGCCCGGCGACCGGCGTCATCGGTCAGCGAACCGACTCATGTCACGTTTGCGACACAGGTTCATCGTTCCCGGCGTCGGCTCTTCCCTATTGGCGGCAAGTCTGATCACATAGCGGCCAGGATCGGGAGGGGTGACGCAGGTCACGCATTCCGGTCCGCAAGCTTCCACCCCGCCCCCACGAGGCACCGGGTGAGCCGGCTGCGCTACCACCCACCCCCGCAGCGGTCGGCTCACCCGGTGCCTATTCTTTGCGCCCACGTCTTGCCACGGTCACGTTTCTCTGCGCCCAACCGACGCGATCCCGGCCGCGCACCGGCGACTACGCTGATCGGCCGGACGGTCGTGAGGAGGTGCGGCATGGTCGAGCCCAGCGGCCCGGTCGAACCGGGCAGCACGAGCGGCATGGCGGGGGCCAACCCGTCGGGCGCCACCCCACCGGCGACCACGCGCCCGGCCACCGCGACCGCCGCAGCCGCCGGGCTCGGTCGGCGGGCGTTCACCGCGCCGGTGCGGGCGATGACCCGGATCCTCGGCGGGAGTACCGGTGATGGGGTCGGTGCCGGCCGGCGTCCGAGCGCGGTCACCTCGATTGTCGACTGCGCGGTCTATGTGGACGGGCAACGCCAGCCCGGCCTGCGCACGTACACCGAAGCCCTGGCCCAGGCGTGCGCCCGGGATGGGGCCTTTGTCTGGCTGGGCCTGCACGAGCCAAGCGCCGACGAGTTCGCCGGCATCGCCGAGGCGTTCCGGCTCGATGACTTCGCGGTCGAGGATGCGGTCACCGGTGGGCAGCGACCGAAGATCGAGCAGTACGGGCACATGACCTTCCTGGTGCTGCGCACGACCCGCTATGTCGAGCACGCCGAGCTCACCGAGACCAGCGAGATCGTGGAGACCGGCGATCTCATGATATTCGTTGGGGCAAGGTTCGTGATCACGGTGCGGCACGGCGATCTCAGTGCGCTGCGGCCGGTGCGCCATGAGCTGGAGGCGAACCCGGCGCTGCTGCGGTTGGGGCCGTGGGCGGTGGTCTACGCCATCCTCGACCGGGTGGTCGACAGCTACGTCGAGGTGGCCGCGAAGGTGGAGGAGGACATTGACGCGGTCGAAGCACATGTGTTCTCCCGCGACACCCACGGGCGGATCGCGCGCATCTACCAGCTCAAGCGCGAGCTGGTCGAGTTCAAGCGGGCGGTGGTGCCGTTGCAGCGTCCGATCAACGCGGTGATCGAGGGCAAGCTGGGCTCGGTCTCGGCTGAGGTGCAGCGCTACGTGCGTGACGTGAACGACAACCTCATCCGCACCGTCGACCAGGTGATCTCCTACGACGACCTGCTCAACTCGATCCTGCAGGCGCGCC
>JBLNGJ010000563.1:0-5887 GCA_050264675.1 Micromonosporaceae bacterium | reverse complement strand
CCACCACTGCGGACGCAGCAGCTGCGAGACGAGCAGGTCGCGGTTGGGGATGACGTGGATCAGGCGTTCGCCCGGCGCCGCGACCATCGAGCCGGCCGCTGTCGCTGAGCCGGCCGCTGTCGCTGAGCTGGGCGTGGCGGCCGAGCTGGGCATGGCGGCCGAGCTGGGCGTCGCCAGCGGGCCGGGCGTGGCGGTCGGCAGCGGCGGCCCAGCCGCACGGGAGATGCCGAGTAGGCGCTCGCGCAGGTCCAGCGCCGCGCCCAGGCTGAGGTAGGCCAGCGGCGCTTCGGTCCGCCCGCCGCCGACCACCTCCAGGCGCAGCTCGGCCAGGCCGAACAGCCGGGCCCGCAACGGCTGCACCAGCTCGACCGCTTGCAGCCGTTCCAGCGGGATGGCCCGGGTACGCCGCCACAGCAGTCCTTCGTGGACCCGAAGTTCCCGCCCCACCACCTCGTAGCCAGTGACCCGCCAGCTCACCACCGAGGCGAGCAGCAACACCACGCCGATCGCGACGACGGTGATCGCCCAGTTGCGCGTACCCAGCTCCTGGTAGCCCTGCCAGGACACGAAGACCACCGCGATAGCGGCCAGCCGCAGGCCGCGCAGCAGCGGGGTGAGCGGGTGCAGGCGTCGCCGCGGTTGGCCGGCCGTCAGTTGCTCAGGCGTGGTCATCGCGTCGGATCACCGCCCGCCAGGTGCGCCAGGTCGATCCTCACAGGCCCTCCGCCCGGACCTCGCCGAGCGCCGCGAGCCGGTCGCGTAGCCGGGCCGCCTCCGCCGGCGGCAGGCCGGGCACCCGGGCGTCGCTGGCCGCGGCGGCCGTGTGCAGCTGGACCGTGGCCAGGCCGAACGCCCGCTCCAGCGGCCCGGCGGTCACGTCCACGAACTGCATGCGTCCATAGGGGACGATGGACAGGCGCCGGATGAGCCGGCCGTGGCGCACCAGCAGGTCGTCGGTGCGTTCGGCGTACCCCCAGGCCCGAATCACCCGGGGGAGCAGCACGGCCCGAATGAGCGTACTGACCGTGACCAGGCCGGCCAGCAGCAGGATCGGCCAGAAATCGAAGATCAACCACGCCAGTACGCAGGGCCCGACGACGAAGGCCCAGCCGCCGAGGAGGGCGAGCAGCTCGACCCAGAGCAGCTTCGATGAGACGCGCCGCCATTGCACGTCGTCGGGCCAGATGGAGAACACGGTCACGCCCGCAAGCGTAGGCGCAGCTGGCGAGGCAGGATGGGTGCGTGCCCTATGACGCCCTGGTGCTGGTCTCCTTCGGTGGCCCGGAGGGTCCCGATGACGTGCTGCCGTTCCTGCGCAACGTGGTGCGTGGCCGCGGGGTGCCGGACGCGCGGCTGGCCGAGGTGGCCGAGCATTACCAGCACTTCGGCGGGGTCTCGCCGCTCAACCAGCAGTGCCGGGAGCTGGTCGAGGCGCTGCGCGCCGACTTCGCCGCGGCCGACCTGGCGCTGCCGATCTACTGGGGCAACCGGAACTGGCACCCGTACCTGGCCGAGACCGTCGGGAAAATGCGCGATGACGGCGTACGCGCGGCGCTCGCGTTCGTGACCAGCCCGTACGGTTCCTGGTCGTCCTGCCGGCAGTACCTGGACGACATCGCCTCGGCCCGGGCCCAGGTCGGGTCAGGCGCCCCAGTCATCGACAAACTTCGACACTATCACGACCATCCCGGGTTCGTGGGGCCACATGCCGACGCGGTCCGCGTCGCGCTGGCCGCACTCTCCGATGTGGACCCGGTCCGGCTGGTCTTCACCGCTCACTCGGTCCCGACCGACATGGACTTCACCAGCGGGCCCGACGGCGGGCGTTACTCCGCTCAGCTCTGGGAGACGGCCACCCTGATCGCGGCCGCGCAGATGCCCGGCCTGGCCTGGGACCTGGCGTGGCAGTCGCGATCGGGCCCGCCCCATGTGCGCTGGCTGGAGCCGGACATCAACGACCACCTGGTCGGGCTGGCCGGGGCCGGGGTACGCGGTGTCGTGGTCAGCCCGGTCGGGTTCATCTCCGATCACATGGAGGTGTGCTGGGATCTCGACACCGAGGCGGCCCAGACCGCCGAGCGGCTCGGCCTGCGCTTCGCCCGTGCCGCCACACCGGGCGCCGACCCGCGATTCGTGGCGATGGTGCGTGAGCTGGTTCTGGAACGGATGAATCCGGCGCAGCCGCGAGCCCGCCTGGGCGCGTTGCCGGTGTGGGACGCCTGCCCGTCCGGGTGCTGCTTGGCCCGCTGAGGTCGCTCAGGGCTCGAGCGGTGAGTTGCAGGCGGCCATCAGCGCGCGCCGGCAGGCCACCATGAGCGGACGCAGGGCGGCATCGCGCTGCTGCGCCTCGTATCCGTTGACCGCGCCACCCGGGGCGACCTCGTTGGCCAGTGCCAGCATGCGGTCGAGCACACAGGCCCGGGCGAAGAGCCGGCGGGCCCGCGGCGCGAACCCGGGCGGCAGGTCGCTGCCGTGATCGGGCCGGCGCAGCGCCGCCAGGGCGCCGGAAAGCTCCGGCCGCCACGCGGCCACGTCCAGCCGGGTCAGCGCCATGGTCGCCTCGGCGAGGGCGGCCGAGAGGTCGGACTCTGCTTCTGCCGTGCCGGGTTCATCGGCGTGCGCTCCGCCCGCCTCGGGCACCCCGAAGACCTGCCACACCACCGTCTCAAACGTGTCACCGGAGCCGGAGGTGTGCCGACGGACCTGCGGCACCAGGCCCAGCTCGCCGGCGATGACGCCCTCGCCCGCGCTCATTGCGGCGGCGCTGAACGGGCCCGGCCCGGGTAATCCCCGCGGGTCGCCCGGCACTGGCAGCACCAGCCGGATCTCGTCCGGATGCAGTTTGGAGAGCGCACCCAACGCCTCCCGCAGCGGCACCTCGGTCCACGTGCCGGGCGCGTCGGCGACGAGGTGTTCCTCGTCCCGCGCGGCCTCGTCGGCCACGTCGTCGTAGGAGACGATGCCGGCACGCCAGACGCGCGCCCACGCCACCAGCCGGGTCGACCGGCGTGCGGGTACGGTCACCGTCCTCGTGTCGGACATGTTCCGAGGGTACGTGGTGCCCGCCGTTGTGTCTCGTTTGGCGGTGCTCGGGCGGGTCGGTCGGGGCGGTCCGAGCGGGGGTCAGTCGGGCGGGAGCGGGTCGCGGGTGAAGATGAACGTGGCGATGTCCAGCGCCGCCACCGCGCCGGTGTCATCGCGCAACACGTGCAGGATCTCGCCGTCGCTGTCGCCGGAGAGCCCGCGCCAGCGGTCCGCGCCCTCGGCTGCGAACCGCCACGCCTCGGCGCCGGCCCGGGTGCCCCGGATCATCAGCTCGCCGGCGTGCCAGTGCGCCTCGAACTCCCGACCCATCCACCACCACCGTCCGCACAGCGGCTCGACCTCTGGCGGCGCCGGCACGCCGGGGCGCCATGACGGCGGGGGCGGCGCCGGCTCGCCGTCCAGCACGGCCTCCAGGATGGACAGTCCGAGCCCGCCGATGGTCGAGCCGACCAGGGTGTACGCGTTGGCGAACGCGACCGCCCCGGTGCCGCTGGGCCGGTGCACCGCGATCACGGCGAGGTAGCCGGGCATGGAGCCGGTGTGGCCGACGAAGACCCGTTCGCCGCGCCGCCACAGCTGAAGACCGAGTCCGTACCCGGAGGTCCACCCGTCCGGGTCGGCGACCACCACCGGGTTGGCCATGGCCGCGACGCTGGCCGGCGCGAGCACGGCCGGGTCGGGGTCGGCGATGAACGCCGCCCACCGGGCCAGATCCGGCACGGTCGACCAGAGCTGGCCGGCCGGGGCCATCGCGCCCGCGTCGTGGCGCGGTTCTTCCCGCAGCGTGCCCTGCCACGGGTGCACCACGTAGCCGCGGGCGAACGGTTCGCTGGGCGTGTACGCGGTGCGACCCATGCCCAGCGGGTCGAGCAGGCGCTCGCGGATCGCCGTCATCCAATCGGCCCCGGTGACCCGGGCGATCACGCCGCCGAGCAGTCCGTAGGCGAGGTTGGAGTAGTGGTAGCCGCGGTAGGCGGGCAGCCCGAGCTTGTCCGGTCCGACCCGGGCCAGCAACGCGGCCAGGTCGTCGCCGGCCGAGCGTTCCCACCACGGCCCGTCCGGTTCGCGTTGCAGGCCGCCGATGTGGCCGAGGAGCTGGCGCAGCGACAGCGCACCCACGTCGACGCCGGCCTCGGGCAGGTGAGTGGCGAGAGGCTCGTCGAGGGTGAGCGCGCCCCGGTCGCGCAGCGCGAGCACGACCGCGGCGGTCAGGCTCTTGCTGATCGAACCGATGCGGTACTGCGTCTCGGGATCAGGGGCCGGCGGGTCACCGGCGCCGCAGGAGTACACCAGCGCGCCGCCGCGCACCACGCCGGCCACGAGCGACGGCACCCGACCGGCCGCCTGGGCCCGCACGACGATATCCCGGACCCGCTGCGCGGTGCCGGTCCGCAGCTCTTGACCCATCGACACCTACCAGTTCGCCTCGGCCGGCCGGACCGGAAGCGGCACGGCCGGCGGGTGCATCACGTAGACCAGCCCGGCACTGCCTTGTCGCCACGCCGCTTCGAAGTCGGCCCGCCGGTAGACCCGACGAACGCTGTCCACATCGGAGGCAGCCGGGTCGTTGACGACCACGTCGCCACTGCGGGTGAAGCCGCACACGACCGCGAGGTGGCCAGCCGAGCGGTACTCGGCGCCGGCCATCCGGTCGGGATCAACCACAAAGGACGCGATGAGTGGGATCCCGGCCGCGACGAAGGTCTCCGCTTCGGTCAGGTCACGCAGCCGGGTCACGAAGGTACGCAGGCCGAAGCCGGCCGCGTAGGCCGCGTTGAACGACCAGTTACCGGCACCGCCGTAGGCGTGGTCGTAGCAGTGCCGCACCGCGTGGCACACCGACGGGTCTGGGTAGCCCGGGTCCACCCAGGCGGTCGCACCAGTGTCGGGACCGGTGCCCCAGTAGGCGAGCACCATCGCGGTCGAGGTTGGGCTGCACCAGGCATCGCCGCCACCGCCCCACTGTGGATAGTGACCCGAGTGGACGCGCTGGGACAGCGGCGGCACGTCGAGCACCCGCCCCGCGGCCGGCCCGATCGGCGCGGCCCGCAGCCTCGTCACCCGGCCCGGGGCCGACCTGGCCCGCAGCCGCGACGGCGCGCGGGTCGCGGTCGAGACCATTGCCCCGGCGTAGGTCAGCACCGGGCCGGCGGCCCGGCCGGGGGCCGGCCGCAGCAGCGTCACCCGCAGCTGCCAGGCGTCGGCGCCGGCGTCGACCCGCAGCGTGTCGGTGGCGACCCGGGCGATCTCGTTGGCCTGGTGCGGCACCGACGTCGGGTGCACCTCGGCGTCGTGGTCGGCCCACCGGGCCAGCACCAGCCAGCCCGACCAGACACCGGCGGAGCGGGCCCGGGCGCACACCTCCAGCCACGATCCGGCCGGCGTGTGGCCATGCCAGGTCGCGACGAGCTCCCGGAAGGTGAACCCGGGCTCGTACTCCGGTGCGGTCCACGTGGCGTGCCGGTACGGCCGCGACCGGCTCGGTTGGGCGTACGGGTCGGCGTACTCGCGCAAGCCCTGCGCCGTGACAAGCTCGACGCCGGCCGCGGTGGCCACGGTTCCGCGATGCTCGCCCGAGGTCAGCGGCAGGGCCTGGTACGCGATGCGGGGCGCCGAGGTGGGTGGGGCAGACGGGGCGTCGCGGCGCCGGCCGGCCTGTCCCATGCCGCCTCCCTGGGAGATCGTTGCCGCGAGCCTACGCCTCGCCATCCCACCCCACCTGCTTCACCGATCATGAACGAGGTGTGACCAGGTGGGGGCCGGGTCGGCCTGACGGGTGGGCGGGTTCGCCGGGGTCGACACGGCGTGCCACGATCGGACTGTGCCAGTCATTTGGCTCATC
>JBLNGJ010000562.1:0-26346 GCA_050264675.1 Micromonosporaceae bacterium | reverse complement strand
GACGTGGTTGAGCTGTCGGGCGCGGTCGGCGTGCAACTCCAGCACCGGGCCGGCGAGGCGGAAGCGCCATGGCTGCGTGTTGTGCACCGAGGGCGCACGGGCGGCCGTGGCCACCAGGACGTCGAACTTCTCGGCCAGGACCCGTTGCGCTGGCCCGGCGGCGAGGTCGATGGTCGTGCTCATCGACCCAGCTTCGATCGCGCTCGGCTTGTCCGTCAGGGCCGCAGGTCACCTCATGTCCGGACGAACGCCCCGGGTGACTCGGCATCGATCCTGGTAGTTTTACCGCCGATGACCCGCGGCCTGCTCGCCCGAACGAGGTGATCCGTGTCAACACCGTCCACACCGGACGCCGCCCCGGTCGCGCCGTCCACCCGGCCGCCGGTGCTGCACCGCCGGGGCGAATGGCGGCGACGGTTCCTACCGCCGCAGCATGGTGCCTGGGCGATGCTCGCCGTGCCGTACCTGGCCGGGCTCTTCGCGGCCGGATACCGCTGGCCGGATCTGCCGCTGCTCGGCGCCTGGCTCGGCGGGTACCTGTTCTCGTACTTCGCCTTCCAGGCGGTCAAATCGCGCCGGTGGCGCCGCCAGCGAGACCAGCTGCTGCTCTGGGGCGGCGTCACCGCTGCGCTGCTGCTGACCGTGCTGGTGGCCCGGCCCCGGCTGCTGCTCTACGCGCCGGTCTATGCCGCGCTCTTCGCGGTCAATGCATTCTTCGCCGCCCGGCGGCGCGAACGCGCCATGCTCAACGACATCGCGCTGGTCGGGCAGAGCTGCCTGATTGTCTTCGTCGTCGCGACGGTCGCCGGCGTGTCACCACGGGCCGTCGTGGCGCCTTTCCTGCTGTGCCTGGCCTACTTCCTGGGCACGGTGCTGTACGTCAAGACCATGATCCGCGAACGGGAGAGCCGCACCTACCGCCGCTGGTCGATCGGGTATCACGCGACCGCCCTCGCCGCCCTGGCCTGGCTCGGCCCCTGGGTCGCCGGGTTCTTCGCCTGGCTGCTGGCGCGGGCCGCGCTGCTGCCCGGCCGGCCGCTGAGCCCCAAGCGGGTCGGGTTGCTGGAGATGGTCAACTGCGTACTGTTGCTGGCGATCGTCGCGCTGCGCTGACCCGGCCGGCCTCACACCCCGACGCGGTGCAGCTCGACGTCGATCAGCCGGCCGCGGTCGGCTGTCGCGGTGAGGTAGGTGGCGTGCGGCTGGCGGCGCCGGTCGGTGGGCGAGCCGGGGTTGAGCAGCTGTAGCCCGCTTGGCGCGACGCTGTCCCACGGGATGTGCGAGTGACCGAAGACGAGCACGTCAAGATGCGGGAAGCGGGCCGCGCATCGGCGCTCGCGGCCCGGCGCCGGGCCGGTCTCGTGCACGACCGCCAGGCGTACGCCGGCCAGCTCCGCCCGCGCCACTTCCGGCAGCTCGGCCCGCAGGTCGACGCCGTCGTTGTTGCCGACCACACCGATCAACCGAGCCGCGCGGGCCTGCAGGGCATGCAGCAGGTCGGGCGCGGTCCAGTCGCCGGCGTGGACCACTACATCGGCCAGGTCGACCGCGGCCCACAGCTCGGCCGGCAGGTCGCGCGCCCGCGACGGCACATGAGTGTCGGCCATGATCAGCAGTCGCACGGGGCCCCCATGACTGGCAGTTTCCTGAACTCCGCCCTCTCGCGCGAGGCGGTGCGGGCATGCTCCTTGATTGTGCCGCGTTGATGTGACCCGAGGAGCACGGACTCTTCCCGGCAGCGGTAGGTGCAGCGGCGACCGCAAGCCTGGAGGTGACCCACGTGGGGGTCGCCTTCGTACGCTGTCGACCACATCGCCCGGCAGAGGTCGACCGGTGGTCGGAGGAGAAGACGTGCCAAATAGCCGAACGCTCCGGGCGCACTTGCCCGTACCATCGCAGACCATGACAGGGTTCGGGCTGACCGACGAGCAGCAAGCGTTCGTGGAAGACCTCCGGCAGATCGCCACCTCGGTCCTGGCGCCGCTGGCCGCCCGGGGCGAACCTGGTCACGTCAACCGCAGCCTCGTCGCCGCCATGGGCGAGCACGACCTGTTGGAACGGGTCTTCGGCACGGCCGAACGAAAAGCGTCGGCGATGGACATCTGCCTGGCCCGGGAGACGCTGGCGACGGTGAACACCGACGCCGAGACCGCGCTCGCGCTGCAGGGCCTGGGCAGCTACCCGTTCCTGCACTTCGGCAGCCCGCAGACAGCCGAGCGCTGGCGACCAGCCGTGCTCGCCGGCACCGCCGTCGCGGCGTACGCCCTCTCCGAGCCGGGGGCCGGCTCCGACGCGGCCGCGCTCAGCCTCAAGGCCGAGCCCGACGGCGACGGCTGGCGCCTCGTCGGCGAGAAGGCCTGGGCCTCCAACGCCCCCGAGGCCGATGTCTACTCGGTCTTCGCCCGCACGACTCCGGGCCGGGCCGACGGGATCACCGCGTTCGTGGTCGCCGGCGATGCCAAAGGCCTCAGCGGCGAGCACCTGGACATGCTGGCGCCGCACGCCATCGGCCGCCTCACCTTCGACGGAGTTCGGGTGGAACGGCACGACGTGCTCGGCGAGCTGGATCGCGGGTTTGCGGTGGCGATGCGTACGCTCGATCTCTTCCGTCCGAGCGTGGGCGCGTTCGCCGTGGGCATGGCCCAGGCGGCGCTGGACGCGACGATCATCCACACCGGACAACGGCACGCCTTCGGCAAGCCGCTGCACCAGCAGCAGGCCGTCTCGCATGCACTGGCCGAGATGGCCACCCGCACCGAGGCGAGCCGGCTGCTGGTCTACGCAGCCGCGTCGGCCATTGACGAGGGCGCCGATCCGGCCGAGATAACCAAGCGTTCGGCGATGGCGAAGCTCTTCGCCACCGAGAGCGCGCAGTTCGTGGTCGACACCGCGGTGCAGCTGCATGGCGCTCGCGCGCTGCAGCGGGGCCACCTGCTCGAGCACCTCTACCGCGAGGTGCGCGCGCCCCGCATCTACGAGGGGGCATCCGAGGTGCAGCGTACGATTATCGGTCGAGCGTTGACGCGCTGAGGCCGCCGAGCGGCCGCCAGCGGGAAGGAAGGCGTGTGGCGAGCCGCTACCGGGCGTCGGCCGGGCTGACGCAGCACTGGAACCATTTCGAGTTCGAGGTCCGCGACGACGTGGCGACGGTGGTCTTCAACCGTCCGGACAAGCTCAACGCGCTGACCTTCTCGGCCTACGCCGACCTGCGCGACCTGCTGCACGAGCTGCCCTACCGGGGCGACACGAAGGTGCTGGTGATCCGGGGCTCCGGTAAGGGCTTTTGTGCCGGTGGTGATGTCAACGAAATCATCGGTGAGCTGTTGCGCATGAAGCCGGATGAGCTGATCGGCTTCACCCGGATGACCGGCGACGTCATCAAGGCGATGCGCGAGGTGCCCATCCCCATCATCTCCGCCATCCACGGCATGGCCGCCGGTGCCGGCTCGGTCATCGCGCTGGCGTCGGACTTCCGGGTGGTCAGCACGTCGGGCCGGTTCGCCTTCCTCTTCACCAAGGTGGGCCTCTCCGGCGGCGACATGGGCTCGGCCTACCTGCTGCCCCGGCTGGTCGGCCTGGGCCGGGCCACCCAGTTGCTCATGCTGGGTGACACCATCGACGCCGCCACCGCCGACGCCTACGGCCTCGTCAGCGAGCTGGTCGCCGATGACGAACTCGATGGCGCGGTGCGCCAGTTGGCCCGCCGGCTGGCCGAGGGGCCGACGCTGGCCTTCGCGCAGACGAAGGCGTTGCTGACCCGCGAGCTGGACATGTCGCTGTCCGGCGCACTGGAGCTGGACGCGATGACCCAGGCGCTGCTCATGACCGGCGATGACCACGCCGAGTTCCACGCGGCGTTCGCACAGCGCCGCCCGCCCCGGTGGACCGGGCGCTGACGGGGCCCCGCGATGACCCTCGAACGTATCAACCCGGCCGAGCTGCCAACGCCGTCGGGCTTCTCCCATGCGGTACGCGCGACCGCCACCACCACCGTGCACCTGGCCGGGCAGACCGCGCTGGACGGCGCCGGCCAGATCGTCGGCGCCGGTGTCGTGGAGCAGTTCGAACAGGCGTTGACCAACCTGCTCACCGCGCTGCGGGCGGCCGGCGGCCAGCCGCACCACCTGGCCAGCCTGACCGTCTACATCGTCGACATGGACGACTACCATCGCCACGCGGCCGAGATCGGGGCGGTCTGGCGGCGTCTGGTCGGCCGGGACTACCCGGCGATGGCCGGCGTCGGGGTGGCCCGGCTCTGGGACGCCGAGGCTCTGGTGGAGCTGCAAGGGTTGGCCGAGCTACCCGATGAGACCGAGCTACCCGATGAGACCGAGCTACCCGATGAGACTCCGGGCGTGACGCCGGGCGGGCTCGCGTAGCCGACCGTCGAGCCGGGCGAAGACCGAGCCCGCGGTCACCCCGTTCCAGCGGGCCGGGAGCAGCCCCAGCGGTAGCCCGGGGTCGAGGTAGGGCAGCCGCCGCCAGGCGGTCAGCATCGGCACGTACTCGCGGAAGGCGGCCGGGTCGGACCGTACGCCGCGTCGCCGGGCCGCTGGCGCGTACGCGGCGATGAACTGAGCGAAGCGGGCGGAGAGCTCTGCGAGATCCCACCACTGGCCGACCTTGGCCCGCACGTCACCGAAGGCGAGATGGTCGGCCCGGAACATGTCCACATAGGAGTCAAGGCCCCGGCCGGCCAGCACGTCCTGCGCCTCGGCGGCGACGTGGCTGGGGGCGACCCATACCCCGGGGGTGACGGTGCCGAACCCGAGCCGGCTCAGGTAGCTGCGCAGCTCGTGGCGCCGGTCGCGCTCGGTCTCCGGGACCGAGAAGACCAGCAGCACCCAGCCGTCGGTGATCATCGCCCGACGCCCGTTGAAGATGCGGTCGTCGCCGGCCCGCAGCACCTTCAGCGTCGAGGGCGAGAGCGCATAGCCGGCGGCGCCGTCGATGTGCAGGCTGCGCAGGGTGTCGCGCCGTTTGAGCCGCGACACCGAGGACCGGACGGCCGGCGCGTCGACACCGAGCTCACTCATCAACCGCACCAGCGACGCCACCGACAGCCAGTTCGGTTGCTCCCGCGCATAGAGGCCGTAGAGGCTCACAATGAGCTCGCGCGGCTGCGCCTCGGCGTGCCGGCGCTCGGCGCGGCCGACCGTCGCCGCGCTGCGCGTCACCGGCATTGCTTCACCGTAGTTGCTTCCCAGCCCGCGCGACATATGTCGCAGCCTTGACTGTCGTCAAGGAGAGCGCATACTGAGGGTCTCCGCACGTCCCACACCGCGGGAGGTCGGCCGTGCAGCTGTCACCCTCTGCCCACGTCGACACCTTCTGCCGGGACAACCTTCCCCCGGCCCAGCAGTGGCCGCGGTTCCAGTTCACCCTGCCGGAGCTGGCCTATCCAGAACGGCTCAACTGTGCCGAGGCCCTGCTCGACGAGACCATTGCGCGCCTGGGCGGCGACCGGACCTGCCTGCGCGCGCCGAGCCAGACGTGGACCTACCAGGAGCTGCTCACCCGGGCCAACCAGGTGGCCGCGGTGCTCACCGACGACTTCGGCCTGGTGCCGGGTCAGCGCGTGCTGCTGCGCGGGCCCAACAACCCCTGGCTGGTGGCGAGCTGGTTCGGCGTGCTCAAGGCGGGCGGCGTGGTGGTGACCACCATGCCGCTCCTGCGCCGGGCCGAGCTGACCACACTCATCGGGCTGACCCGGCCGGCCGTGCTGATCTGCGACGCCCGGCTGGTGGACGAACTCGACGACGCCGCACCCGACCTGCCGTTGATCCGTTACGGCGGCGCGGACGACGGCGATCTGCTGGGCCGGTGTGCCGGCAAGGACGGGCGCTACGACAACGTGGCAACCGCCGCCGACGACGTGGCCCTGCTCGCGGCGACCTCGGGCACGACCGGTGTGCCCAAGGTGACCATGCACTTCCACCGCGACGTGCTGGCCAACGCCGACACGTTCTCCCGGTACATCCTCAAGCCCGAGCCCACCGACCTGTTCACCGGGACGCCGCCACTGGCCTTTACGTTCGGCCTTGGTGGTCTGGTGGTGTTCCCCCTGCGGGTGGGCGCCGCAAGCCTGCTGCTCGAGCGGGCCGCGCCGCCCGAACTGGCCGACGCGGTGCAGGCGTACGGGGCGAACGTGCTCTTCACCGCACCCACCGCCTACCGGGCGATGCTGCGGGCCGGCAAGGGTGCCAGCCTGACCGGCCTGCGCCGGGCCGTCTCGGCCGGCGAGCACCTGCCGCAGTCGGTGTGGCAGGAGTTTCTCGACGTGACCGGGGTGCGCATCATCAACGGCCTCGGCACGACCGAGATGCTGCACATCTTCGTCTCCGCGGCCGACGATGACATCCGCCCCGGGGCCACCGGGCGCGCCGTGCCCGGGTACGAGACGGCGGTGCTCGACGCCGACGGTCAGCCGGTGCCGGATGGCACGCCCGGCCGGCTGGCCGTGACCGGCCCGACCGGGTGCCGCTACCTCGCCGATACCCGGCAAGCGTCCTATGTGCAGCACGGCTGGAACGTCACCGGCGACACCTACATCCGCGACGCCGATGGCTACCTGTGGTATCAGGCCCGCAGCGACGACATGATCATTTCGGCTGGGCACAACATCGGCGCGCCCGAGGTCGAGTGGGCGCTCGAGCAACACCCGGACGTGGCGGAGTGTGCCGTCGTCGGCCGCCCCGACGACGAGCGGGGGATGATCGTCGCCGGTGTGGTGGTGCTGCGCGAGGGCGTCCTGGGCGACGCGGCGAAGGTCACCGAGCTGCAGGAGTTCGTCAAGGGTCTCATCGCGCCGTACAAATACCCGCGGGCCATCGAGTTCGTCGACTCCCTGCCCCGCACCGCCACCGGCAAGCTGCAACGCTTCCACCTCCGCGAGCGCCGCGACGTCGGCGCCACCCCCACGTGAGTCCTGGGTGCGGATCGCAACGGTAGGTGGCGGCCCGGGCGGCCTCTACCTGGGCGCCCTGGTCAAGGCGATGAACGCCGGGCACGAGGTAACGGTCTGGGAGCGCAACGCCCCCGACGACACGTTCGGGTTCGGCGTGGTCTTCAGCGACGAGACGCTGGGCGGCATCGAGCACGCCGACACGGTTATCCACGCCCGCATGGCGAAGCGCTTCGCCCGCTGGGACGACATCGACGTGCACTTCCACGACACGGTGACCACGCTCGGCGGCCAAGGCTTCGCCGCGATGAGCCGCACCGAGCTGCTGCAGATCCTGCAGGAACGCTGCGCCGAGCTGGGCGTCACCGTGCACTACCGCACCGAGGCACCCGATGTCGAAGGGCTGCGCCGCGAGTACGACCTCGTCGTCGGGGCCGACGGCGCCAACTCCACGGTCCGCGGCCGCTACGCCGACGCCTTCGGCCCGAGCATCGACGTGCGCCGCAGCAAGTACATCTGGCTCGGCACCGACCTGGTCTTCGACGCGTTCAAGTTCTACGTCTACGAGACACCGCACGGTGTCATGCAGATCCATGGCTACCCGTATGACGCGCATCGCAGCACGGTCATCGTTGAGATGCACGAGGACGTCTGGCGGCGGGCCGGGTTCGCCGCGGGGGAGTTTCCGCCGGGGGTCAGCGACGAGAAGTCGATCGCCACCATCCGCACCCTCTTCGTCGATCTGCTCGACGGCCACGAGGTGCTGGCGAACAACTCCAAGTGGCAGAGCTTCGTCACCGTTCGCAACCAGACCTGGCGCACCGGCAACGTGGTCCTGCTCGGGGACGCCGCACACACCGCCCACTTCTCCATCGGCTCGGGCACCAAACTGGCCATGGAAGATGCGCTCGCGCTCGCCGCGTGCCTGCACGAACACGACGGGGTCGAGGCCGCCCTGGATGCCTACGAAACCGAGCGGCGCCCGGTAGTGCTCTCCACCCAGCGGGCCGCCCAGGCCAGCCTGGAGTGGTTTGAGAACATCGGCCACTACGTGCACCAGGAGCCGACCCAGTTCGCATTCAACAACAAGACGCGCCGCCGGCGCATCACCAACGACAACCACCGGCTGCGGGACCCGGAGTTCATGACCACAATGGACACCTGGTTCGCCGGGGACGGGGTCCGGCGAGGTGTGCTGCCCGGCCCGGCCGCCCCCCGGCCGCCGATGTTCCAGCCGTTCCGCCTGGGTCAGCTGGAGTTGAAGAACCGCGTCGTGGTCTCGGCGATGGACATGTACTCGGCCGCAGACGGAGTTCCCGGCGACTTTCACCTGGTGCACCTGGGCAGCAAGGCGCTCGGCGGGGCTGGGCTGGTGATGACCGAGATGGTCTGCGTCTCCCCCACCGGCCGCATCACCCCCGGGTGCGCCGGCATCTACACCGAGGAGCAGGAGCGCTCCTGGGCCCGCATTGTCGAGTTCACCCACCGCACCACGACCGCGAAGCTCGGCGTGCAGCTCGGCCACTCCGGCCGCAAGGGGTCGACGAAGCTGATGTGGGAAGGCATCGACGAGCCGCTGCCGGCGGGGAACTGGCCGGTCGTCGGCCCGTCGCCACTGCCCTACTCACCGGCTAACCAGACGCCCCGCGAGCTCAGCGAGGCCGAGATGGAACAGATCGTGCACGAGTTCGCGGCGGCGACCGAGGCCGCCGGCCGGGCCGGGTTCGACCTGCTGGAGCTGCACTGTGCCCACGGCTACCTGCTCTCCTCGTTCCTGTCGCCGCTGTCGAACCGGAGGGTGGACCAGTACGGCGGGCCGATGGTCAACCGGCTGCGCTATCCGTTGCGGGTCTTCGACGCGGTGCGCGCCGCGTGGCCGTCGGCGCGGCCGATCAGCGTGCGCATCTCGGCCACCGACTGGGCCGAGGGCGGCAACGACGTCGAGGAGGCGGTGCAGATCGCCCGCGCGTTCGCCGAGCATGGCGCCGACGCCATCAACGTCTCGACCGGCCAGGTGGTGCGCTCGGAACGCCCGGCCTTCGGCCGCAGTTACCAGACGCCCTACGCCGACCGGATCCGCAACGAGGTCGGCCGGGAATGCGGCATCGCGGTGATCGCGGTCGGGGCGATCTCCTCCTACGACGATGTGAACTCGGTGCTGCTGGCCGGCCGGGCCGACCTGGTGGCGTTGGGCCGTCCGCACCTGTACGACCCACAGTGGACCTTGCATGCCGCGGCCGAGCAGGAGTACGCCGGCCCCGGCGCGGAGTGGCCACCGCAGTTCCGGGCCGGCCGGGCCAAGCCGCCGACCGGACGCACCGACGGCCCCCGGCCCCGCCTGCAGCTGGTACGCGAGGGCCCGCCGCTCACCCGGCACGCGCGCTGGCGACCGCCAACTCCATCGAGCCTGGATTCCGGTTGACGACATCCGGGCCGAGTGACCCGACGCCGGTGCCCGACCAGGAACCGTACGTTCGCCGTTCCGCCCGGGTGCTGCTGCTGGACGAGACCGGGCGCATCCTGCTGCTGCGGTTCCATGTCGACCGCAACGCTTCTGCACCGGCCGACCCGGGCCAGCCGAGCCACGGCTGGGTGACGCCCGGCGGCGGTGTGCACGGCGGCGAATCGCTGTCCCAGGCCGCGGCGCGGGAACTGTACGAGGAGACCGGGCTCGCCGTGACCGGTGATCAGCTGGGCCGGCCGGTCGCGTTCGCCACCGGTCACGCCGAGCTCGGCTGGGCCAACGGCCTTTTCCGGGATGACTTCTTCTGCCACCGCGTCGACGCGCACGACATCGACATCAGCCGGATGGAGGCGCGGGAACGCCGACACCACGCCGGCCACCGCTGGTGGACGGTGGATGAGCTGGTCGCGACGACCGAGACCATCTACCCGTACGGCCTGGTCGGGTTGCTGACCGAGCTGCTCGCCGGCCGGGTGCCGCAGCCGGCGGTCCAGCTGCCCTGGCACCACTGAGCGCCGAGGTGTCGCGACTAATGGGCCGGTACGGCCGCGACCAGCTCCTCGTCCGCGGCGGTCGACCGGCCGATCCTCGGCGTACGGGCGACCCAGGCAACCGCCGGTCCGGCCAGGACGGCGGCGCCCACGAAGATGCTCGCGATG
This sequence comes from Micromonosporaceae bacterium, assembly GCA_050264675.1. Taxonomy (GTDB): domain Bacteria; phylum Actinomycetota; class Actinomycetes; order Mycobacteriales; family Micromonosporaceae; genus JBLNGJ01. Next base: position 16,319 of record JBLNGJ010000562.1, on the reverse strand, counting down.
ACCCACCAGCCCCAACCGCCCGTCTGGATCGCGAGCAGGGTGAGCCCCGCCGGGGCCACCATCCGGGCGGCGGAGCCGACCGTGCGACCCAGCCCGACGTAGGCGCCCCGCTGGCCGGCGGGTGGCACGTCGGTCTGGATGAACCACTGGGCGGCCGAGTTCCACAGCTCGGTCGTCGTCACCAGAACCACGGCCAGGCCGAGCGCGGCCACGGTCAATGCGCCGGCCGTCATTCCGGCGAACGCGGCCACCGGGCAGGCGAGCGCCGAGGCGAGCGCGGCCCGGCGCAACAGCCGGGCGGTGCCGGCGAGTGAGTCGGCGCCGCGCGCCGCCGGCACCTGCAGCGCGACGGCGAGCACGGTGTTGAGCGCGAAGAGCGCGCCGAGAATGGGCTTGGGCGCATCGGTATGCGTGATCGCCCATAGTGGAATGATCTCGGCGAAGATCACGCCGTGGAACCAGATGACGCCCATGACCAGGCAGAGCACCACGTAGGGGCGGTCCCTCAGCACGGCCAACTGTGAGCGGCGGACCTGTTCGTGGTGCACGATCGGCGCGGCGGGCAGCCGGGCCACCATGAACGCGTTGACGACCAGCACGGCCGCGTTCAGCAGCACGATGCCGACCAGGGCGGAGGTGGAGCTGATGGCGAGGGCGGCCGCGCCCACGCCGGCACCCACGGTGAAACCCACGTTGAGATACGACCGGGCGAACGCCATCGCCCGGACCCGCCCGTCGGGTGGCAGCGCGTCGACGGTGTAGATCGTCCGACCGCTACTGGCGAACGAGTCGGCCGCCGCGGTGACCATCATGACGAGCGCGAAGCCGAGAAACGACCGGATCAACGGGTACGCGGCGAAGCCCGCCGCCTCGACCAGGGCGCCGATCACCCAGGCCCGCTGGCCGCCCACCCGGTCGGCCAGGCTGCCCAGTGGCAGCGACGTGGCCAGGCTGATCAGGCCGGCCAGGGAGAGCCCGACACCGATCTGCACCGGGCTGAGCCCGAGCACGTGGGTGAAGAACACGACGCTGCCGGTGAGGAAGGTGCCACCACCGACAGCGATCACCGCCGACTGGAGCGCGATGGCGCGGGCCAACCCTGGTGGTGGCAGCAGTCTGGTCAGGGTGAACCGGGCCGGCATGTCCTGATCACATCAGCCGGCTCGGCCGCATGCAAAGCTGTTTTCGCCGCACCGCCACGGCCGGGCAGCTGGACGGTATCTGTCGGAAGCACATCAGTGGCGGTTCGGCGCTATCGCAATCCGCTCGGCCGTGATCTCCTCCAGGAGCGCCTCCGTCATCACCCCCGGGGAGATCGACATGAGCACGCTTGACGTTCGCCGCGGCCGCTGGCTCGGCCGGACGGTCGCGCTGGCGGTTTTGGCCGGGTTTCTGGGGTTCGTGGCCGCGCCCGTTGCGTCGCCCGGCGGCCCGGTTGATGGCGGCGGGACGATCGCGCCGGCGCGTTGGCAGGTGGCCGAGCCGACGGTCATCCGCCGGCACGTGTCAACCCAGCCGGCGCAGCCGGGCCTCGAGCGGGCTACGGCCAGCTGCCAGCCGGGCGAGCAGCTGGTCAGCGGTGGCTACCAGCTCATCCAGGCCGAGAAGGTCATGAGCAGCTTCCCGTCCTTGGCCAACGGCGAACCCGCCCCGGACGCGGCGGTGGTCGACTCATGGACCGTGGAGGTGCGCCCAGTCGAGAAGCCGGTCGGCAAGGATCCAGCGGCCGAGGTCTACGTCGCCTGCGTCGCCGATCCCCAATGGTTGAGCCGCTCGTACCTGACATCGCAGACGTTCGGCAAGTCGGTGACCGAGACGCAGGTCAGCTGCCCGCGCGGCGAGCGGCTGACCGGTGGCGGTTTTCGGACCACCGAGGATCCGGGCAAGACGTCGGACCAGACCGTGGTGGCGAGCCTGCCCGACTCGGCACTCGCGCGGTGGAGCGTCTTCGGGCTGATGCGCGAGTCCGACGGCGGCTTCCTCCCCATGCCAGAGTTCACCTACGCCGTGTGTGCGAGCCGGTCGGGGTTGGACACCACCGTCGTCCGCGGACCTGCCCTCGTGCTGCCGCCGGACCCGGCACCATTCTGCTACGAGCTGTTCGCCACGCCGGTCTGCGATCTCCACCGGGTTGGGCAGATGTTTCTCACCTGCCCGAACGGCGTGCTCGTCGCCGGAGCGACGGCGCCGTTCACTGTGGACCCCAACGGTCGCTTCGACAGCAACGGGTGGGACTCGTTCTCGACCGTCACGATGAGCCTGCCCGGCCAGCCGTTCGACTCCTCCGATGCGTCCGGATGGAGCCTGACCCTCGAACAACGGCGACCCGCCGTCCCGGCCGACGACCCCGCCATCAAGGCCGACACCCAGTACCCCACGCTCGCGGTCTGCGCCTCCGTGGTCGAGCCGACACCGGACGTCGGGGTCGTGAACCCGCCGGGCCCGGAGACCATCCCGCCGAACCGGGACCTGGCGGCGCAGGTGCGCTCGCTCCTGCCCTGGGCGGTGCTCGGGCTGCTGCTGGTGGTCCTGGCGGCGCTCGCGCTGCGGTCGGTGCGACGCCGGGCCCGGCGCGGTCGCCCGGCGCCGGCCGCTCCGGCGGCGCTGGTCACCATCGCGCCGGCCACCCCGACCGACGTCATCCGCATGGCCGGCCCGCACATCGCGGTCTCGGCGCTGCTTCTTCCCGGCACCGCCAGCCACACCTGGACGGAGAGGACCTCGCCATGACCACCGTCGCGGAACTGCTCTTCGAGCGCCCAGCCGACCGGGCCGATCAGATCAACCGGCAGCTGGAGCAGCGGGCCGGGGCGTTGGGACTGCTCAGCCACGGCGTACCAGGCCTGACCCGGCAGGTCGCCACCGCCATCGCCAGCCTGCTCGACCTGCCGATCGGCGGCCTGGTCCTGCAGGCCTGGCGCAAGCAGCAGGCGATCCTGAAAGCGTGCGAGCAGACCCGCGGCGTCCCCGGTGCGACCGCCTCGGTCGTCGTCGCCAACCACACACTGCAGACCAGCCAGCAGCCGCGGGTCTACCTCGACGTGGCCGGCGCCCAGGTGCCCATCCTCGAGCTCGCCCTGGCCCTCACGCTGGACATCGACGCGATCACCGTCAATGTGTTGGAGGGCCACGTCACCGGCTGCGGCGCCGGCACGGCCGCGGCCGCGGGCGAACTCGGCGTAGCCATGCCGGGTGGGCAAGCACACCCGCTGTTCCAGCGCTCCTTGAAGCGGATCCACTTGCAGCCGCAACACGTTCCGGTCACGCCCGAACCGGCGCCGCCGGCAACGGTGGCGAGCTGACGCCCTCCTCCCAGGTACGGACGAACTCGCCGACCCGGCGCAGCGAAGTACGCACCCGCTGGGTCCAACCCTGGTCACCCAGCAGGATCATCGCTTCGCCGCCGAGGAAGGCAAGGCCGATGAGTGTGGCGAGCTCACCCGCCGTGAAGGGCGCGAGTGGACCCAGCCGAGCGTCGGCCTCGGCGGCCACCGCCTCGAGGATGTCAATCCAGGCCTTGAGCATGACCAGCACTTGCTCGGCCACCGCGTCCGCCGACCAGCCGGCGGCGATCATCTCCTGCAGCACCCGGACGTAGCCCGAGGTGAGATCGTCGTCGAGGAAGTCGCACGCCTGCTCATACCGCTTCCACAGCGGGACGCTGGCCGCGTACATCTGCCGCTGTCGACCGACCAGGCGTTGGTTCTCCCGGTCCAGCACCGCCAGCACCATGCCCTGCTTGCCGCCGAAGTGGTAGTGGATCTGGCTTAGCGGCACACCGGCGCGCTCGGCCACCTTGCGCGTGGACAGGTTGACATAGCCGTCGGCGAGCAGGCAGTCTCGGGCTGCCTCCATGATCTTGTCAGAAGTGTCTCGAGCCACGCAGAAAGCTCCCGTCGGCGCCCCTTGTTCGGTCGGTCGACCGAATGATAGCCTGCGCCAATTCGGTCGGTCGACCGAGCGACTCCCGCCGAGGGCTGTCGGCGTAGGGCCAGGCAGGCTGAGCAGAGAGGGCGACTGCGATGCGGGCACGAGTGGCGGACGGGGAGGGCTTCGTCGAGCACCGCGGAATCAAGGTCCATTACGAGGTGTACGGCGAGGGCGAGCCGACCCTCCTGCTGATGCCGACCTGGACGATCATTCACAAGCGCCTGTGGAAGGCGCAGATTCCATATCTCGCCCGCAACCATCGCCTGGTCACCTACGACGGCCCCGGCAACGGCCGCTCCGACCGACCGCTCGAGCCCGCCGCCTATCGGCAGGAGGCCCAGGTCGCGTACGCACTGAAGGTGCTCGACGCTAGCGGCACCGACCGGGCCGTGCTGGTTGGTCTGTCCAAGGCCGCGAACTGGGCACTCGATCTCGCTGCCAACCACCCGCATCGGGTGCACGGAACCGTCCTCATCGGAGCGTCGGTGGCCCTGGGCAGTGCCAGTGCCGCCCGGGTGGCCCACTCGGCTCTCGACGCGGCGCCCACCACGCTCGAACCGTCCCGGGTGCCGCAGGTGGCGGCGGACCCGGCCGAGCATTGGGCGAAGTACAACCACGACTACTGGCGGGAAAACTACGATGACTTCCTCTGGTTCTTTTTTGGACAGTGCTTCTCCGAGCGCCACTCCACCAAACAGGTCGATGACGCCGTCGGCTGGGGTCGTGAGACATCGGCCGAGGTGCTGATCGCCGACGCCCACGCGGCCTGGCCGGACGCGGACACGCTCGCCGACTGGTGCCGGCGGATCACCAGGCCGGTCCTGCTCATACACGGCGACGACGACCGGGTCAGTCCGGTGCGGCGCAGCGAGATCCTGGCCGAGCTCACTGGCGGTGAATTGGTCACGGTGCACGGGGGCGGACACATTCCGCTGACCCGCGACCCGGTGAGGATCAATCTGCTGATCCGGGACTTCGCCGCGCGACTGGGCGCACCGGCCCGGCGCCAAACCTGGTCACGCTGGTCGCACCGGCCTAAGCGGGTCCTCTACATCTCCTCGCCGATCGGCCTGGGCCACGCTCGCCGGGATATCGCGATCGCTGCGGCCCTGCGGCAACGACGCCCCGACCTCGTCATCGACTGGCTCGCGCAGCATCCGGTGACGAAGGTGCTGGACACGGCCGGGGAACACGTCCACCCGGCCAGCCGGCTGCTGGCCAACGAGTCCGCGCACATCGAGAGCGAGGCCGGCGAGCACGACCTGCATTGCTTCGAGGCGCTGCGGCGTATGGACGAAGTGTTGCTGGCCAACTTCATGGTCTTCCACGACCTCGTGACCGAGACCGACTACGACCTCGTCATCGGCGACGAGGCGTGGGAGGTCGATCATTTCCTGCATGAGAATCCCGAACTCAAGCGGTTCGCCTATGCCTGGTTCACCGACTTCGTCGGCTACCTGCCGATGCCCGACGGTGACGCGCGTGAGGCGCTTGTCGCAGCCGACTACAACGCCGAGATGATCGAGCACATCGCCCGACTGCCCCGCCTGCGCGACCGCGCCATCTTCGTCGGCAACCCGGACGACATTGTGGACGACCGCTTCGGCCCCAATCTGCCGCTGATCCGCGAGTGGACCCGCGAGCACTACGAATTCGCCGGATACGTGACCGGGTTCGACCCAACCATGGTCGCCGACCGGACGGCGCTGCGGACCGACTTGGGCTACCGGCCCGACGAGCGGATCTGCGTGGTGACGGTCGGCGGCTCCGGCGTCGGCGGACACCTGCTGCGCCGTGTCATGGCGGCCTTCGAACCAGCGGCGGCACGGGTGCCGGGGCTGCGCATGGTCGTGGTCACCGGGCCGCGCATCGACCTCGCATCCATCCCCACGAGGGCGGGCCTCGAGGTGCGGGCGTTCGTGCCCGACCTGTACCGGCACTTGGCCGCGAGCGACCTGGCCATTGTCCAAGGTGGACTGACGACCTGCATGGAGCTGACCGCCGCCGGCCGGCCCTTTATCTACATCCCGCTACGGCACCACTTCGAACAGAACTTCCACGTAGCGCGCCGGCTCGACCGCTACCGGGCCGGGCGCCGCCTCGACTACGACGACCTGGCCCCCGACGTTCTGGCCGAGGCGATTGCCGTTGAGATGGCCCGGGAGCCGACCTATCGTCCGGTCGAAACCGACGGCGCGCAGCGGGCCGCGGCCCTGCTGGCCGATCTGCTGTGACCACCCTCTCGCGCCTGTGAACCTGGGGCCCGGAAACGCCCGCTCCGAAACAGCAGCAGTCCACAACGTGCGTGGCCGTCCCCACCGGGTTGCGCCGGGCGTTGGTGCTGGCGGATGCCGGTTCCCAGGCGGCGACCGCCCGCCGACTGGTGCGACGCCCACCACCCGATCGCCTGAGCCGACGGCAAGCCCACCAACCTGGCGCTGTTGTGCGCCCGCCACGACCTAACCCGGACCACCCGCGGCCCATACCGATTGCAGCCGCTTGGCGCTGGCATCACCGCACCCGAACGCTGTTGCCGGATGCCAGCGTGCCGGTGACTTGGTAGAGCGGGCTCGCGGTCGTCGGGTTGGCCCCAGGAGCGTAAATCTTGAGCGTGAACTGGTCGTTAGCCGCTGGGGTGAGCCGGTCGCCGTCGATGCCCTGCACGGTGAACGGGTTGGTCGTGCTGACGCCGTCGACGGTGACGGTCGCGACACCCTGGAACCGTCCGCGGGAGCTGTTCGTCTGATCGATGATCATCCAGTCGAAGCTGGTGGCGCTCAGGACGAAGCTGTGACAGTTCTGGCCATACGGCGAGTTGCACTGGATGCCGGTGTTGTAGGTGAACATGAAGTCGTTGTGCGGATCGAGCACACCGCCGGCGTAGTCGACCGTGAAGCCATAGTCGGCCGCCTCGGTCTGCGTGACGCTGGTGAGGCCGGGCAGCACGTCACCGTTGGCCAGACTGGGCACCAGGTCCTTCTTGTTCTTGCCGGTTATGCCGACCGTGATGCCCGGGTCGTAGACCACCAGCATCGTGGTGGTCGTCGCGCTCCAGTTACCCGCCCCATCCCTGGCCCGAATACCGACCTGATAGACGCCGACACCGAGGGCAGCGCCCAGGGTCGCCGAGAGGTTGCCAGCACTGGCGCTCATGGCGATCGCAGCGCCGGCACCCGGGTCAGTGTCGATGTAATACTCGCCGGCTACGACGTCGCTGAGGTTGTCGGTCGCCGCGACCGTAAGGGTGGTGGAACTCGTCAGCGGCTTGGGATTGATGGCCCAGGTCGGCACACCCAATACCGGCGCGGTCCGGTCAACGTGAACCGTCGCCGGAATGGACCTAGTGTTGCCCGCGGCGTCGACGGCGGTGCCAACGACGTCCAGGCCGGGCGTATCGGCGGAGACCGTCACCGGGGTGGTGCAGGCCACGATCCCCGACCCGCCGGTGTCCTGACAGGTGAACGTCACAGTAACCGCGGTGTTGTTCCACAGTGCGCTGTTCGGAGTCGGATCCAACGTGTAGCTGATCGTCGGTGCGAGCTTGTCGACCAGCACGGTCACCGGGCCGGCCAGATCACTCTGATCGCCGAAGGCGTTCACCACCCGTACGCTATAGCTGTAGGAACCATCGGTGCGGCCAGTGTCGGTGAAGGTTGGCGTGGTTGGTTCATCCACGAGCTTAGTGCCGTCGCGGTAGACGTAGTAGGCTGCCGCGTCGGGCGAGGCGGCCCAGTTCAGGACGGGGTCTTGGTTGGTTGGTGTATTGGCCGTGAGACCCGACGGTGCGGCTGGGCGGGCCACAATGAGTGTGGCCGACCGGATCGCCGACCAGGTGCCCAGGATGTCACGGGCCCGGACGTTCACGGTGTAGGAGCCAGCGGTGAGGTCGGTGCCGATCGTGGCCGTCAGTGTTCCGGCGGCGAACGCCATGGCTGTCGCCTGCCCTTGACCGGGGTCGTCTGTGCCGAGGAAATACTCGCCGCCGGCGACGCCCGAGCCGCTGTCCGAGGCGGTCGCGTTCACGTCGGTCGGCTGACTGACCTGCTTGGGGTTGGCCGAGAACTGCGGGTCGCCCACCGTTGGCGCGGTGGTGTCATAGAGCACGGTCACGCTGCTTGACCGTGGTCCCTCGTAGTTGTCAGCACTGACGGCGCTGACCCGGTAGGCATAACTCCCGTCGGCGGTCAAGGTGGTATCGGTGAACGACGTGGTCGCCGAGGTGCCGACGATGCTGGTGCCCCGGTAGATGGCGTAGTGGTCCGCGTTCGCGATCGGGTTCCAGGTCAGGGCCGGCTGGCTCGTCGTAGGTGACGTCGCGCTCAGTCCAGTGGGCGCGAGCGGGATGTGATTCTGGAACTCGATGATCGTTTCGCTGTCCTGCGTGATGGGAGAGGTGCCGTTGAACGTGGTGTTGATGTAACCCATGCCCGGTGGCGGCGTGGCGCTGATGGTGTACGTGGTCCCCGTCAACATGATCAGCGACGTGCGGCCGTCGGCCCCGGTCGTGCGCGTGATACCCGTGCTGCTGGCGGCGAACCCGTCCTGGCTGCCGGTGGAGGAGAAGCTGATGCCGGCGCCGGCGATGGCGGTGAGGCGGTCGTCGCGGGCGACGATGTCGAGCTTGACGGCGCCGACGGTGACGTCACGGGTGGTGTCGCCGGTTACGCCGATCGTGGTGGTCAGCAGGAAGTCGTCAGGAACATAGGCATCGGGTGATGCCGCCTCGGTTCCGCTGATCTGCAACGCGTACGCGCCATTCGGGGCGACCAGCAGGCTGAAGGCGCCCGAACCATTGGTGACCGCGACGTAGTGCTGGTCCTGCTCATTGCCGTCCAAGCGCACGTTCGCGCCCGTAACGGCCGCACCGTTCTTGTCCCGGACCACGCCGGTGAACGTCTTCAGATCGCGGGCAAGGGGTATCGGCCACGCGGTGTTGGTAGCGACGACGGGCGACGCGGCGAGGTTGGTCACGCGGTAGCCGCTGCCGGGTGCCGGTGTGGCTTTGGTGGTGTAGGTCAGGCCCTTGGTGGCGAAGAGGCTCGCCACGCCGCTGGCATTGGTGGTCTTCGCACTGGATGCGGTTGCCGTGAACGAGCCACCCGGGAACAGCGTCGCACTGCCGCCAGCGCTGGTGATGAGGATCTCGACGTCCGGCACGTTCGTGTCGAACGGGCTTTTGGCGGTCACGTCCACCGTGGCGGCGTCCAGTGTCAGGTGCTGCGCCCGGTCGGCGCTGCTGATGTCGATGCTGGCGCCGCTGAGGCTGAACGTGTCCGGGATGTGCAGCCCTGATCCGGACGGTCGGCTTCCGTTGACCGTCAACGTGTAGGTCCCGGCGGCCGCCTCCACGTCGAAGCTACCGCCGGGGCCGGTGGTCGCCTGGAACGTACCGAGCGGACCGGTCAGCCGGATGGTCGCGCCGGTAAGCCCGGCACCGATGTTGTCAGTGAAGGCGCCGGTGAAGTGGCGGATGTCGGCCGTGAGCGGCAGCGGTACGAGGATGTCGGCAACGATCGGGCCGGCCTGCGGGAACGAGGTCGCCACCACACCTGACCCGGTCGGCGGCACCGCGGTCACCGTGTACCGGCTACCCGACAGCAGCACGACCGAGACCGAGCCGGAGGCATCGGTCATGGCCCCGTAGCTGGAGCCACCGGCGTACGAACCGGATCCGGCGTAGACGGTGGTGTCGGTCGACGTGGAGATCGTCAGCGCAACCCCGCCAACCGTGGCTCCGGTCAGCGCGCTCCTCGTTACGAAGGTCGCCGTAACGGCGCTGATCGTGAAGTTCTGATCCACGTTGTCGGTCAGGTCGAGGGCGCCGCCGCCCAGGCTGAACGTCGCCGGCACCAACGCCGCTGGGGCCAACGTGTGGGTGCCGCTCAGCGTCACCGAGTACGTCGCCGGGTTCACGTCGACGGAGAAGGAGCCGTCGGAGGCAGTGATCGTGCTGAACGTCTGCCCGCCGGCGTTGTTGAGGCGTACGGTCACGCCGGGAATCGGTATGCCGTTCTTGTCGCTGACCGTGCCGCTGAAGATACGTGGCACCAACACCAGGACCACGTCGATTGTGGTGCTGGTGGTCAGATTGACCGCGGTCTTGGTCGTCGGCTGGTAGGTGGTGCCGGTCGGGGTGTAGATGACGTCGTAGGTGCCGGGCGACGCGCTGACCGAGTAGTCGCCAGTGGACCCGGAGGTGGTGGTGGCTAGGACGTTTGAATGGTTGCTCGGGCTCACCACGTCGATGCGCACGCCGGAGAGGCCCTGGTTTGCGCCGTTGAGCACGCGCCCGTTCAGGGTGGGAAGCACGACAGTGAGGGTTGCCGATGGCAGCGTGCCTCTGGTCCAGCTGCCGAGGCTGTCCTTGGCCCGGACCGTGAACGTGTGCGGTCCAAGCGCCAGGTTGCTCGGCAGCGTCACCGACGTGGTCGAGCCGAAGACTGTCATGGCGAGGCCATGTCCCTCGCCTGGATCGGCGCTCTCGAAGTACTCGGCCGCCACGACGCTGGCGACCGCGTCGGTGACCGTGGCGCTGAGTGTTGCCGTCTGGCCGACGGATATCGTGCTCGGGTTTACGGCGACGTTGGTCACGGCGGGGCCCGAGGTGTAGACGACCACAAATGCCATCGACGCCGGGCTCTCGATGTTGAGCGCGCTCACCGCAGTCACCGTGTAGCTGTAGGAGCCGCCGGCGTCGAGGGCGCTATCGACGAAGCTCGTCGTCGTGGTGCTACCCAGCAACTGACCGCTGCGGTAAACGCGATAACTCGCCGCGACGCTCACGGTGTTCCAGCTCAGCGCCGGTGCGTTCGCGGTCGGGGTCGTTGCCGTGAGGCCGGTCGGCGCAGGCGGCACCTGGGAGGCCGACTGGAAGAGTAGGTTGGTTGGTCCGGTGATGGTGACGGGGGTCGTGTTGCAGACTTGGTTGCCGGTCACAGTCGCGCATATCGTGGCGGTGGGGTAGGTCGTCTTGAACAGCGTGATGGTGCTCACGCCGAGAGCGTTGGTCGTGCCGCCCCGGAACGAGTTGTTTCCATACAACGAAACGCCGCCGGCGGTCAGCGCGAAGTTCCCCCCACCGGTTGCGCCCACCGCTACCCCCGACGCCGGGTTACCGAAGCCATCCTTGACTGTCACCGTCAACACAGTCGTGGGCAGCTGGAAGTCTTGAACCACGTCGGCGTTAACGACATCGAACTGCGGCATACTCGACGGCGAGTCCCGCCGGCTAACACTAACGAACCCCAGAGGCTGCGGGGCGGTGCCAAATAGTGCGTTGAGATAGTACACACCCGCGTTCAACGTCGCCACGTAGTGGCCATTGGCATCCGTCACCGTCTCGGCCGAGGCGTCCGTACTCACCAGCCGAAATTGCACCGTCAACGCCGGCAGCAGATTACCCGCACCATCACGCACAACACCCGAAATAGTGTGCGTGGGCGGCGTCAACTGAACGCTTACAACCTGGTCCACTTGAGCTATCAGATTGTTGCTCGTGATAGAGTTCAGGCCGCTGCCCGCCGGGGGTGTGAAATGGATATCATAAGTGCCGGGGTCAACGTCAAGCTGGTAGGCACCGTTCGCCGCGGTCAAGCTGGGACCGAACAGCACGGTAGTGCCGCCCGGCGCCGTTGCGGTCACCGACACGTTTTGAACGCCGGCGCCGCTTTGGTCGGTAACCGTCCCGGAAAGGTGCACACTGCCAGCCGCATGCGCTACATCCGGCATCGCCAGGACAAGCAGTGCAACGACAACTCCGGCAACCCACGCGACATAGCGCTGAGCAACGTGGAACATGTCCGCCCTCCCCGGCACGACAACTCCCCAAACACGCGCAGCACAGAACAGCGCATGTGCATGAGTCAGCGTGTCGTGATTGCCTGCGATCGGCATAGACCTCCATCCAGAGGTCACGAAGTGCCGACAAGCTATTCCGAGTGAGCGGCGGATCGGTAGTCGGCCACCTGATCCGGTCGGATCAGGCCGAGCTCGATGCAGCGGGCCAGCAGCGCGAAGTTCGACCGGCAGGGTCTACCGGTGGCGGCCAGCTTCGCCCGAGCCCGCTCCACGTACTGTTTGGCCGTCTCCCGGCTGATCGGTGTGCTATCGCCTGGCTTGGTCATCCGGCGCGCCATCGACGCGTAGGTCATGCCCTGAAAGAGCAGCAGCAGCGCCTCCCGCTCTCGACCCGAAAGGTCAACGCTCTGCAGGATGCCGCCGGCCATGGACTGAGTCACGTGTGGACGGTCGTGGGCGACGTCGACGATCATGTCGACGAACTCGGCCTTCTCCGTCCGCTTGTCAAGGAAGGCGCAGGCTCCGGCGGCCAGCGCCTCCTTCACCACGAGCGGCTCGACGTGCACGGAGTAGACCACCACGCGGTAGCCGGCGTCGCTGAGCTCCGCCACGCGGGGCGTGACCATGACATCGCCGAGTTCGAGGTCGAGCACGAGCACATCCGCTTCGCGACCCGGTCCGTCCAGGATCGCCTCGACGGTGTCGGCGACCGCCACGACGGTGGCCCGCCGCTGCGGGTCGCTGGCGATCCACGACCGGACGCCCTCGACAACGACGTCAATGTCCTCTATGACAGCAACGGTGACCGGGCGTTCCAGCGCGTCTGAGCCCACAGCACGTCTCCTTCGCGGTCGAAGGTCAACTCGGTTTCGGCACCACCAGCGACGGTGGTATCCGGTGGCGCATCCGCGACCACCGCCACGGTGATGTCGGTCGGTCGGGCCACGACGGTGATCCGGGCCCGTGTACGGGCACCGGCCAGCACATGGATCACGGGCTCGGTTAATGCCCGACGTGCGGCCACCGGCAACGCGGGCAGGTGCCCGACCGGTGCCTGCAGATCCACCTCGACTCCACGCCGCTCCGCCGCGTCGGCACACGCCCGCAGTTCGTGCTGAAGTGGCTCGGGCACCTCATCGGTTTCCACGATGAGCCGGCGCAGCCGGGAGACTGCGATACGCATGTGCTGCTGGGTGGTCGTGTTGGTGAGGTCCAAGCGGTCTTCGGCCAGGTCTGCGAGGAGCTCCGCGGCCGCCTGCCGAACTTCGTCGAAGCGCGCTCGGCGCGCCTCGTGAACGGCGCCGGCGGCGAGCCGCCGGTTGGCCAGGCGGGCCTGAGCTTCCTGCGCCTCGGCGGTGCGACGCGCGACGGTCGTGAGGACGCGGCTGCCCACTAGCACGGAGACCTGAAGCACGCTCACGCCGTAGCTGACTATCACGAAGCGGGCGACGCTGACCCGGTCGGTGTTGCCTGAGGCGATCAATGCGGCCAAGCCGACCAGCGTGTTGGCCACCAGGAACCACATCAGCGCCCGGATCCGCAGCCGCCATCCCGCAACCATCACAAACCAGGCCGAGGTCGAGTACGCCCAGCTGTACGGGTCCATCGGGGCGCGGGTAGGGCTGGCCCACGCGACGACAACGACGCCGACCAGGACAATCACCGCCACCGACTGGACGCCACCGATTCTGCGGCCGCCGCCACGCCACACCACCACCGCGATGACCACACCAACCACCCGCATCGACCAGCCAGACGGCCAGTCCCGTCCAGGCCGGGCGGTAGTACGGCCACCCGCCAACCGCAGTCGGCAGGACGGCGAAGAGATGCCAACCGAGCATCACCACGATCGCCGCCCGCAACGCCCCCCGCTCATAGCGCTCCACAGAGGCCACGACGGTGTCAGCCACGGCGCCACTCCAGCACCACGACAGTCCCGTGCCCGGGTCGCGACTCGACGCGGGCCTTGCCGCCGGCCGCGGCCATCCGCCCGAGCATCGCCTCCCGGAGCCCGAAGTGTTGGTCGGTTCGGCCGGCCGGCTCGAAGCCGCGGCCATGGTCGGTCACGGTGACCCGGACCAGGCCGTCAACGTTGTCGAGGGCGAGCAGCGCGCGTTCGGTCTGGGCGTGACGCACGATGTTCTCCAATGCCTCGGCGGCGGCCTCGGCGAACGCGTCGGCGATCGGTCTCGGCACCTGGCAGGCCGGTAGGCGGGTGGATACGAGCAGCATCGGCTCGTACCACACGACCACCTGGGCCAGGCGCTCGTCCAGGCGGGCATCCTCAGTCAGCTCAGCGTCCGGTGTCTCGTTCGCGAGTTGCTGCAGATCCACGAGGTTTGCGGCAGCCCGCTGCCGCAGCAGGGCCGAGGGATGGCGCTGGCTGTCGCCGTGGATGGCCATCGTCAGCGTCGTGAGCGGACCATTGTGGAGCAAGCGCAGCTGGGCCCGCTCGTCGGCCCGACGGGCGGTCTCGATTGCCGCTGCCCGCTAAGCACCCTGCAACTCGTCAAAGGTTCGCGAAGCCACCCTCCCTGCCCGCACGGCGATCTGCATCACCGCGGCACCGGCGATCACCTGGGTCGCCATGGTGATGCTGTAGCTCAGGCCGTTAGGCATGTGCGCGATCTGGCAACCCGCGACGAAGGTGGCCGCGACAGCTAGACCTGAAGGTACATAGATGGCCGGTGAGCCGGTCACCTGCGCCCACACGACGATCATGCTGGCGACGTTGCTGACCCAGCTGGATCCTTGCAGGGCGGCAGCTGGCACCAGATGGCCAATGTTCAGACAGATAAAGGCACCAAAGGCAAGGTCGACGAAGGCCACCCAGGGACGCATGCCGACCGTCCAAGCCACGCGGACATAGACGCTGGTCCAAGCGACCAGCGCGATCAGAACCGGCGCCACCCACCCCCACGACAGCGGCGGAACCGTACCTACGGCGGCGGACGCGACCGCCGCAATCGTCACGGTGCCCCGCGCGCCGGCCGCGAGACGGCCCATGGTCACGCGGACCGGGGTTAGGTGCGCCAGCCCCCCGGCACCGACGACCACAGGCAGCAGGATGGCAGCGGCCGACCAACGCCGGTGGGAAATGTCTCAATGGCGACACAACATTGGACGGTCGTCTTGACGACCGACGTGGGGGCCTCGGGGGCCCATCACCCACGGACGGGCGAGACCACTCCGCACCGGGTCTGTCCGGATAAGCCCGGGGTAGCGGCACCCCCGCATGCCTGCCGCCGGCGTCACGGTCGTCGTTGTGCCGCGGAATCGTTATCAACGACCGCATTCCTGCCTGGACGCGCTGTGCTCGCTGCCAAAGCGACCCGACGTCATCGCGATCGACAAACGCATCCCCCGACCAAGCGTCCACTGTGGTCGAAGGCGGATTCCCTGCAGCTGCCGGCTGCGCTGGCCCGCCGCCGTCGACCTGACCCTGTTTCGGGAGCACCAGCTCAGAACCGCTCGAACAGCGGCAGGCTGACTCACCGGCTAGACCGGAGTCTCGCCCACCAGGTGGGCCGCCGCGTCCAGCCGTCGGCTCCACGCGATCGCCTCGGCGGACTCCTCGGCCGTGCCCGACATGCTGAGCAGACCCTGGACCAGTAGGGCAGGCAGAATGGCGGTAAGATCCGGGCGGTCGCCGTACGCGGCGATAGCCTCCTGCCACCGCTCGGGTTCTACCGAGGAGACCAGCAGCCAGGCGAGATCGCGTGCGCCCGGGCCAGCGGAGACGTCCTCCCAGTCGAGAAACGCGACCTCGCCGCTGGGGCTGGTGCGCAGGTTGCGCAGCGATGCATCGCCGTGCAGCAACGTGACGGGGCCGACCCGGGCCACCGCGCGTTCCGCTTGGACGACATGACCGGCCAGCCGGTCACCCACCGCGCGCGTGGCCGGGGTGATGTCCGCGCGACCGGCCATCGCCGACCACACATCGTCGAAGACCTGACCGACCAGCTCGGCGGCGGCACCCATGCGCCGCAGCCACGGCCAGCGTTGGAGCGCCTGGCCTTCCCAGCGCCGGTGCAGGCCGGTCAGCCCGCGCGCCGCGGCCACTGGTTCGGCGCCGGACCGCCACGCGGCCAGATCCTCAAGCTCGAGCAGGGTGCCACGATCGTCGGCCTCGGCGTGGTAGCACACCGGCACGCGTACGCCGACGACCGGCGCGATCTCCCGGTAGAACCGCACCTCGGCCCGGAACATGTCCAGCGCCTCGGGGATCGAGCCGGGCTGCGGCACACCACGGCGCTTCACATGCGGCGGCATCGCGCCCCATGCTACGGCCCGACGGTCCGATCAGGCCTGGCGTAATCGACCGGATCGCGGTCGCCAGCCAGCCGGTGGGTCCTCGCCGACCCGCCCGTCCACCGCCTCGCGGAGCAGATCCGCGTGCCCGGTGTGCCGGCCGTACTCCTCGATCAGGTCGCAGACGAGGCGGCGCAGGCTGGCGTGCCGACCGTCGGATGCGCTGGCGTGGACCGACTGGTCGAGTCCGCCGTTGGCCAGCGCGACATCGAGCCTCGCTCGGGAGCGTTCAACCGCACTATCCCAGAGCTGGTACAGCTGCTCGGGCGGGTCGTCGCCGG
>JBLNGJ010000561.1:0-3020 GCA_050264675.1 Micromonosporaceae bacterium | reverse complement strand
CCTGCTGGTGCACCTTGCTCGGGAAGTAGTGCTCGAGCGTGCGCCCGTTCAGCGTGAACTGCCCGGTGCCCGGCAGCAGGCGGACCCGGACGATCGCCTCCTTGCGGCGGCCCACCGTCTGGATCGGACGCTCGGTGCGCGGCGTGCGCTTGGGCGGGCGGGGAGCCGGGGTCGGCGTCTCGACGGGTACGGTCGTCTCGACGCTGGGAACGTCAACGATGCTCTCGGTCACTACGCTTCCTTCTTGGCCAGCCGCGCTCGCCGTCGTCACTGGGCGACCTGCTTGATCTCGAACGGTACGGGCTGCTGAGCCGCGTGCGGGTGCTCGGCGCCGGCGTACACCTTCAGCTTCTTGATGAGCTTGCGGCCGAGCCGGTTGTGCGGCAGCATGCCCCGGACCGCGAGCTCGACCGCACGCTCGGGCCGCTTGGTCAGCAGCTCCTCGTAGCCGATCCGCTTGAGCCCACCTGGGAAGCCGGAGTGCCGGTAGGCCACCTTGGTCTGGCGCTTGTTACCGGTCAACGCGACCTTCTCCGCGTTCACGATGATCACGAAGTCACCGATGTCCACGTGTGGGGCGAAGACGGGCTTGTGCTTGCCGCGAAGCAGCGTGGCGGCGTGGGTGGCAAGGCGGCCCAGCACGACATCGGCGGCGTCAATGACGTGCCAGCGCCGCTCGATCTCGCCCGGCTTGGGACTGTACGTGCGCACAGGTCTACCTTGTCTCGTTTGTTCGGATCGGGAGCACGCCTTGGCGGCGGCGCACGAACTCACAGCGTACCCGATCAGGGAACGCCGCAGCCCACGCACAACAGCGGTCAAGGATACCCGGCCCGGTCGGCTCCGGTCAAAACACCCCGTCCCGACCGCCACGTACGCTCCCAACCCGGCCACCCGGCAGCACCGCACGAACCTCCCGGGTTGGGCAACTTTCCGAAATCAGCCCCATGACCCGCACAAGATCGCGATCGGCGGCACGGCGCGTGTAGTGGCACTGCACCGTTCGTGCCGGAGATCGCGATCACCAACCCGCGCCCGACGGTGGACTTGAGCCAGCCACGCCGGCGCCGGTGCCCACACCATCCCGACCAAGCGAGCCCACGCCGGTGCCCACCGCGACCTCCACCACCCCGACCCCGACCGAGCGCCGTCCCGGCCCGGCGGAGCACGGTCGGGCCGCACACGAAATGTGAGCCGGGTAACGCCGATGACGCACACGTTTCGATCCCTCACTGCTCGTAACAGAGCCAAACACGCGATCCGTCGCGCGCCGCGCTGACCTGCGAGATCGCGCTGCCGTGGGTGCAGATCACGATCTCCCCGGGCGTTTACGACAGTCAGCGGCGACACGGACAAAGGCTGTACGTCAATTCGCTTGAATGTCAGCCGGACTCGTAGGCTTCGACTCGTGGGCATCCGCACCTGGACTCGTCTAGCCGGTAACTCCTTCGGCGCAGCGGCGGTTGTGGCCGCGGCTCAGCTCGGCATCGGTTACGGCCTGCACATCGTCGACTGGGGGCAGAGGTTCGACCTGGGCAACGACAATGCCTGGCACGCCCTGCTGACCTGGACAGCGTTCATCACCGCGGTGGCGGTGCTCGGGGGCGCCGCCGCCGGCGGCCCAGGCATCACCCGGCCGAGTCGACGGGTGAGCTTCCCGGCCCGCCTCACCGCCGCGGTCGCCGCCTCGCTCGGCGCGCTGTCCGCGGTGCCGTTGGCCTGGTTGCCCGCTCGGGTGGCCCGGCCCGATACGCCGGTCAACCCGGGTACGAGCGTGCTCATGGCGGCCGGTGCCGGGGCGGTGGTGGGCCTCCTGCTCGCCCTGGCCGCCCTCTCCGCAGCCACTGTCGCGGGTGGCCTCGCGGCCGCGGTGACCTGGGTCTGGGGTGCCGCGCTGGCCGCCGCCGTGGTGGCCACGATGCACGGTGATCCGGTGGGCCGTCCCCGGTTAGGCCTGATCGAGATGCCCCGCCTGGTGCCGCCGACCGCCTGGTGGCTCGGACCTGAGCTGCTGGTGGGAGTCGGCGTCGCATTGAGCGTGGCGGTCGCCGGGCTGGCCCGACGCCGCGGTATGGGCTGGCTCGGCGTGGTCTCGTCGGGTGTCGCTGGCCCGGCCCTGATCGCCGCGGCCTACCTCATCGCCGGACCGGGGGACGGTACGTACCAGCGTCAGCCCTATCTCGCCGCCACGCTCGGCGCCGCCGCCGGGTTGGCGGCCACCATCCTCATCGCGGTCGTGCGCCCACGCCGAAAGACCAGTGGCAACGCCACGAGCAGCTCCGTCGGCGCCGGGGCCAAGGCCGCCAAACCAGCCGCCAAGGGGGCCAGCGGCGCGGCCATCGCCAAGGGCACCACAGCCGCTGGCGCAGCCACCGCGGCCGCCAAAGGTGCGACGCCGACCACCGCAGCCAAGGCCACCAGGTCGGCCGCGGCCGCGCCGGCCGGCGCGCTCGCCGCAGCGAAGGGCGAGCCCGGTCATACGTCGGTGTTCCGGGTCCAGCTTGACACCCTCGAGCGGCCGGGCGCGTCGCGTGGCAGTCGGGGCTCGCGGGATGCGGTCAAGGCGGGCAGCGACCGCAAGCCGGCGGCGAAGACGCCCGCTGCCGCACCGCCGGCCGGGCCGAACGCACACGTCGCGCCGATCGAGCCGAAGGCGCCGGCGAAGGGCCTTCTCGCCGAGCGGACGTCGGAGCACCCGCCGGCCGGGCGTGAACCCGCCCGTCGTGAGCCGGCCCGCACCGGCCGGGGCAAGCCGGAACCCGCAAAGCCGGCGCCGCGCAAGCCCGACCGAAGCGAGTCCCTCCCATCCGAGCCCGTCAAGGTCGAATCCAAGACCGGAGCCACCAAGACTGGAACCGCCAGGGCCGGGGCAACCAAGGCCGGTGCCACCAAGGCCGGGGCAACCAAGACCGAGCCTGCCGGGCCTGAGGCGAGCCGGTCCCAGCCCGGCCGGCCCGAACCGGCGCGGCCCGACGTCAAGTCGGTCAAGCCGGAGTCCGGGCGGCCCGAGCAGGTTAAGC
>JBLNGJ010000560.1:0-4987 GCA_050264675.1 Micromonosporaceae bacterium | reverse complement strand
ATGAGGAACGGCTCGGAGGGTATGGCGTAGAAGTAGAACATCGTGCGGTGCTTGGCCTGGTAGTAGAACCACGGCAGGATGCCGGCCGCGGCGCCCAGCGCGATCGCCGGGGCGCGCCAGTCCCGCCGGCTCACCCCGAACCAGCCCATGGCCAGCAGCGCCGGAATGAACGACCACCACAACGCCGGCGTGCCGAGCAGGATGATCTCGGCCGAGCAGCTCGTCGCGCCGCAGACCGGGTCGCCGTTGTAGTAGAACGCGACCGGACGGCCGAGCAGGAGCCACTGCCACGGCCAGGATTGGTACTGGTGCTTGTCGTCGAGCTGGGCGTGGAAGGCGTACACCTCCCGGTGGTATTCCCACAGGTTCTGCAGCGCGCCGATGATGAACGGCTCCGGCTTGCCGTGGCTGGCCAGCCAGTGCCGTTTCCAGCCGGTGTCGGTGACGAACCAGCCGGTCCAGCTGGCCAGGTACGCGCCAAGCATGATCACCAGGAACAGGCCGATCCAGGCGCTCTCGTCGATGATGGTGTCCCGCCACGGGCGGGCCACGCCGGCGATGCGGCGGGTGCCGGCCTCCCACACCAGCACGAGCAGCAGGAAGACCGGCACGAAGAAGATGCCGCTCCACTTCACCCCGCACGCGGCGCCGGCGGCCACGGCGGCGCCGAGCCGCCACCACGGCACGCCCGACCAGCTCAGCCGGGGCCGGCCGGCCGCACCGGGCACGGTCGGGTCGAGTCCGGCCTCCATCAGGCGCAGCCAGCGCCGGCGCCGGACGTCACGGTCGACCACCAGGCAGGCGAACGCGACCAGCACCCAGAACATCAGGAAGATGTCGAGGATCGCGGTCCGCGAGAGCACGAGCTGCATTCCGTCCAAGGCCATGAGCAGGCCGGCGGTGCACCCGAGCACGGTCGAGCGGAACATCCGCCGGGCGGTGCGGGCGAGGATCAGCACGGCCAGCGTGCCGACGACCGCGCCGGCGAAACGCCACCCGTACGAGTTGTCGCCGAAGATCTTGATGCCGGCCGCGATCATCCATTTGCCCAGCGGCGGGTGCACCACGTAGTCGCCGTAGCCGGGCAGGGTCGGGTCGGGGTCGGCGCGCCACTCGACGCCGTGCTGGAGCAGCTCCGCACCCTCGCTGGCGTAGTAGACCTCGTCGAAGATCTTGGTGGACGGGAAGCCGAGGTCGACGAAGCGCAGGATGCCGGCGATGGCGGCGATCACGACGGTGGAGAGCCAGCCCACCCAGGGCCGGCCGGGGATCTCCACGCTCAGCCGGCGACGGATCGCCTCGGGTACGCGCGGTGAGGCCGCCGTCGCGGTGTCGCCGCGTCCGTTGCCGGCGGCACCGTCGCGGTCCTGGTCAGCCTGGTACGCCGGCAGTTCGGCGGAGAGCGTGGCCGCCGCGGCCCGCTCGGTCACGTCCGTTCCGTCGATCATGTAAGTCCCGGTGGCGTCGATCACGGTTGGGCGCGGTCCGCGGGTGCGGCGGCCCCGTATCACGCTGCGATCGTAGGCTGCCAGGTTGTGAGCCGTCGTCCGCCGGGCACCAAGCCATGAGCGTGCTGGGTTCCGGGCAGGTGCTGCTGCTCGGTGCCCCGCTGGGCAACGTGGCCGACGCATCGACGCGGTTGCGCGAAGGGCTGGCCCGGGCCGACATCGTCGCCGCCGAGGACACCCGCCGCCTGATCCGGCTGGCCCGCGACCTCGGGGTGCAGCTTGGCGGGCGGGTCGTCTCCTATTTCGAGGCGAACGAGGCTCGGCGCACGCCCGAGCTGATCGACGCGGCCCGGGCCGGCGCGTGCGTGGCCCTGGTCACCGACGGTGGCATGCCGAGCATCTCCGATCCGGGTTACCGGCTGGTCCGGGCCGCGCTCGACGCCGGCGTGGCGGTCACCGCGGCGCCGGGCCCGTCCGCGGTCACCACGGCCCTGGCCCTGTCCGGGCTGCCCTGCGACCGGTTCTGCTTCGAGGGTTTCCTGCCCCGCCGCCCGGGCGAGCGCCGGGCGCGCCTGGCCGAGCTTGCAGCCGAGGAGCGCACGCTCGTCTTCTTCGAGGCGCCCCACCGCCTCGCGGCCAGCCTGGTCGACCTGGCCGTGGCGTTCGGCCCGGACCGCCCGGCCGCGGTGTGCCGCGAGCTGACCAAGACCTTCGAGGAGGTCCGCCGGGCGGCGCTGGGCGAGCTGGCCGAGTGGGCCGGTGCCGACCCGGCCCGGGGTGAGATCACCCTGGTCGTCGCCGGCGCCGCCCCGGAGCGGCGGCCCCGTCCCGACGAGGCGAGCCTGGCCGAACAGGTACGGGCGGCCGAGGCGGCGGGCATCCCGCGCCGCGAGGCGATCGCCGCGGTCGCCCGCGCGCACGCGCTGCCCAAGCGAGAGGTCTACGACGCGGTCGTGCACCACCGCTGAGGTCCACTGTGGTCGCTGACGCGGTCCGCGTGGCGAGTATCCGGTCGCGCCGGCGGCGGCCCGGTTAATACGCTTGGCAACCATTAGTCACGTCGGCGAGCCCTCAAGCCGACCGCGCCGGCGCTATCTGGCCGCGGTCGCCTGGCCCTATGCCAACGGTCCGCGACACATCGGTCATGTGTCGGGCTTCGGCATCCCCTCCGACGTCTTCAGCCGGTACATGCGGATGGCCGGCCACGATGTGCTCATGGTCTCGGGTACGGACGAGCACGGCACCCCCATCCTGGTGGAGGCCGAACGCGAGGGCGTGAGCGCCCGGGCGCTCGCCGACCGCTACAACCGCACGATCGTGGAGGACTTCGTCGCCCTCGGGCTCAGCTACGACCTGTTCACCCGGACCACCACCCGCAACCACTACGCCGTGGCCCAGGAGCTCTTCCGCACGCTGCACCGCAACGGCTACATGATCGAACAGACCACGCGCGGGGCCATCTCACCGTCGACCGGGCGTACCCTGCCCGACCGCTACATCGAGGGCACCTGTCCGATCTGCGGCTTCGCCGGCGCCCGCGGTGACCAGTGCGACAACTGCGGCAACCAGCTCGACCCGGTCGATCTGATCAACCCGCGCAGCCGGGTCAACGGTGAGGTGCCCCAGTTCATCGAGACCGAGCACTTCTTCCTCGACCTGCCGGCGCTGGCCAACGCGTTGGGCGAGTGGCTGAAGGCGCGGACCGACTGGCGGCCCAATGTGCTCAAGTTCTCCCTCAACCTGCTCGATGATCTCCGCCCGCGGGCGATGACCCGCGACATCGACTGGGGCATCCCGGTGCCGCTGCCCGGCTGGGCCGAGAACCCGACCAAGCGGCTCTACGTCTGGTTCGACGCGGTGATCGGCTACCTGTCCGCCTCGATCGAATGGGCCCGTCGCTACGGCGAGGACGAGCAGGCGTGGCGCCGCTGGTGGACGCCGGGCACCACGGAAGAGGACGGGCCGCGCACGTACTACTTCATGGGCAAGGACAACATCACATTCCACGCCCAGATCTGGCCGGCCGAGCTGCTCGGCTACAACGGCGAGGGGGAGCGGGGCGGCACGCCCGGCGAGTACGGCCGGCTGACCCTGCCGACCGAGGTGGTCTCCAGCGAGTTCCTCACCATGGAGGGGCGCAAGTTCTCCTCCTCGCGCAAGGTGGTCATCTACGTCCGTGACTTCCTGGCCCGCTACGACGCGGACGCGTTGCGCTACTTCATCGCGGTCGCCGGCCCGGAGATGACCGACACCGACTTCACCTGGGCCGAGTTCCGCCGGCGCAACAACGACGAGCTGGTGGCCGGCTGGGGCAACCTGGTCAACCGGTCGATCTCGATGGCGGCCAAGAACTTCGGTGCCATCCCGCCGGCCGGCGAGCTGACCGAGGACGACCGGGCCTTGCTGGCTTCGGTTCGGGCCGCCTTCGCATCGGTCGGCGACCTCATCGAGCGGCACCGGCTCAAGGCCGCGATCGGCGAGGTGATGCGGGTCGTCGGCGAGGCGAACAAGTACCTCTCCGACCAGGCGCCGTGGAAGATCAAGGACGACCCGGCCCGGGTGGGCACGATCCTGCACGTCGCCTTGCAGGCGGTCAGCGACGGCAATGTGCTGCTCACCCCGTTCCTGCCGCACTCGGCTCAGAAGATCCACGAGCTGCTCGGCGGCACCGGCATCCACGCGCCCATGCCCGAGCTGCGCGAGGTCGACGACCTCGACGGTGGCCCCGGCTACCCGGTCATCACCGGCGACTACACCGTCGGCGCCCGGTGGGAGTCGGTGCCGCTGGAGGTGGGCCGGGCCCTGGCCGCCCCGAAGCCGGTCTTCCGCAAGCTGGATGAGTCCATCGTGGACGAGGAGCTGGCCCGCCTGGCGGCGACCGGGCTGTGAGATCCTGGGCGGCGTGTCCGAGACGGAGCGGCCGAGCCGGCGGGAGCGCGCGGCGGCCCGGGCCGGTGAGCCGCCACCGGCGCCGGAGCCGCTGCCGCTAGCCGTCCTGGACAGCCACACCCACCTCGACCTGGTGGGCGCCGAGCCGGCCCGGCAGATCGCCGCGGCCGCCGCGGTCGGCGTCGACCGCCTGGTGCAGGTCGGCGTCGACGTCGCATCGTCGCGCTGGGGCGTCGAGGTGGCCGACGCACACGACGCGGTGGTGGCCACGGTGGCCGTGCACCCCAACGAGGCCCCCCGCCTGGCCGACCTGGACGAGGCGTTACGGCAGATCGAAGCGCTCGCCGGGCACCCCCGGGTGCGCGGGGTCGGCGAGACGGGTCTGGATCACTACCGCACCGGCGTGGACGGACGGGCGGCGCAGGAGATGAGCTTCCGGGCCCACATCGCCATCGCCAAACGCCACCGCAAGCCGCTCGTGGTGCACGACCGTGACGCCCACGCCGACGTGCTGCGGGTGCTCGACGAGGAGGGCGCGCCGGACCAGGTGGTGATGCACTGTTTCTCCGGCGACGCCGGCTTCGCCGGCGAGGGTGTCCGGCGAGGCTTCGTGCTGTGCTACGCCGGGCCGGGGACGGTCGCCAACGCCG
>JBLNGJ010000559.1:0-5196 GCA_050264675.1 Micromonosporaceae bacterium | reverse complement strand
TCCCGGCGCTGGTCTGGCTGATCCTGGTGCTCGGTGGGGTCGCCGGCTCGGTCCGGCTCGGCCAGGCCAGCCTGCGGCCGACCGGGCGGGTCGTCCTGGCCGCAGCCTCGGTGTTGCTGCTGGTGTTCGCGGTGGCCGCGCTGAACCTCAGCGGCCAGCGGTTCGAACCGGCGGCCTCCACCGTCGACCCCTACGACGGTGTGGTGGATGTCTACCCGTACGACGCGGATGGGCACCCGCTCAGCGGCGTGCGTCTCTACGACCAGGACGGCTCGCCAATCATGATCGGCGATCCGTTCCGATGCCCGCAGTCAGTGCCCAAGCCGCACGCCTTTGGCCGGTCGGAGCTGTACCGGTACAAGATCGGCCCGGCCTTCGACCGCGGCTATCCGCTCTGCCCGCCGACCGGGTGGGCGCCGTCGACCGGCCCGCAACGCAGTCCGAGCCCAGCTCCCAGCCCCGAGCCCAGCCCTCAACCGCGGCCGAGCCCGAGCCGGTAACGAACCGGTGTGCGGGCCGTGATCGTGGTGATCGTGATCTTGGCGGTCGTGTTCGGGGCCATGGTCAAGTAGGCCGAGCCGAACCGCGGGTAGCGGTCACGGGCGTGGAACCACTACGGTTTGCGCCTGCGTGCGGCGAGCCGCGATCGCCGAGGAAGACGGCATATGTCGGCATTTGGCGGCCGACCGACGCGACCGCTACGGCCAGACCCCGGAAAGGACAGCACGTGTCGGAACAGAACCCCTCGGCCGAGTCCCCCGAGGAGCAGGGCTCATTCGGCTCCGTCCCGGGCACCGGCTCGGCCTCGGACGCTTCGGAGCAGGTCGGTTCGGCCCCTCCCGCGAGCGAAACCGTCGGTAGTGCGCCCCCACCGGCCGGCGGCGCAACGGCAGACCCCGGCGCGCCGGGCCCCACCGCCCCGGGCGGCCCGGTCGCCCCCAGCGGGCCTGTCGCCCCGGCCGAGGCCGGCACCGCGGATGCTCCGGCGTCCGGGCCGTCGAAGGGCGCCAACACCCTCGCCTGGGTCCTCGGTGCCCTCCTGGTCATCGTGTTGGCGCTCGGTGTGGGCTGGTTCTTCGCCCGGAACAAGGTGGCCACCTACAACGTCGGCGACTGCCTCTCCGCGGAGGCGAACTCGACCGCCGACGCATCGAAGGTGAAGAAGGTCGACTGCTCCTCCGAGGGCGCCGCGGTCAAGGTGGTCGGCGTGGTCGATGGGCTTACCCGGGAACAGTTCGATGCGTCCGAGCCACCCTGCAGCGCGTACGAGACGGCGCAGAGCGCGTTGTGGATCGGCACCACCGGCAAGGGCAAGACCTACTGCCTGGAGCCGATCGCCAGGTAGCCACCCGAACGGGTACGGGCGGCGTGGCCACCACGCCGCCCGTACCGCGTCGCATCATGTCGGAACCGCCGGTCCGGCTCGCCCGGGCCCGGGTGACGTGATTGGCTAGGTGACAGACATCAACGAGGAGGTCGGTGTGGGCGAGAAGGTGAGCTTCAGCAGCAACGGTGGCACGAGCGAGGGCTACCTGGCCCGACCCGAGCAGCCCAACGGCGCGGCCGCGATCGTGATCCAGGAGTGGTGGGGCCTGGTCGGCCACATCGAGGCCGTGGCCGACCGGCTGGCCGCCGAGGGCTACCTCGCGCTGGCGCCCGACCTTTACCACGGCGTACACACCAACGAGCCGGACGAGGCGGGCAAGCTGATGATGGGCCTGGCCATGGACCAGGCGGCCAAGGACATCGCCGGCGCGGCGGCCTACCTCGCCGGGCAGGTCAGCAGCGGAAAGGTCGCCACGGTCGGCTTCTGCATGGGTGGCAGCCTGGCCCTGTGGTCGGCGACGCTCGCCGACGACGTGGTCGTCACCGCCGGCTTCTATCCGCCCCTGCCCTGGGAGCGGATGCGTCCGGAGTGGACGAACTATGCCGGCAAGGCCGCGATCATCCACTGTGCAGAGTCCGACGGCACCTCGGCCGCACCCGGCATCCAGCAGGGTAAGCAGGCGATCGAGGCGGCCGGCGGGGAGTGCGTCGTCTATGACTACCCGGGCACCGAGCATGCGTTCTTCAACGACGATCGGCCGGAGGTCTACCACGCCGACGCGTCGACGCAGGCCTGGCAGCGCACGCTCGCGTTCTTCCGCGACCACCTGGGGTGAGCCCGACATCTTCGCTCGCGGCCACCGTGGCCGACCTGTCCACGCTCGACGCCGCCATCAGCGGCTGCCGGGCTTGCCCACGGCTGGTGGCCTGGCGCGAGGAGGTGGCCGCGACGCGACGCGCAGCGTTCCGGGAGCAGGAGTACTGGGGCCGTCCGGTGCCCGGGTTCGGGGCGGCCGACGCCGCGATCGGCATCCTCGGACTGGCGCCGGCCGCGCACGGCGGCAACCGCACCGGGCGCGTCTTCACCGGCGATCGGTCCGGTGACGTGCTCTTCGCGGCCCTGCACCGGGCCGGCTTGGCCAACCAGGCCACCAGCGTGAGTCGCGGCGACGGCCTGCAGTTGCGCGGCACCCGGGTCTTCGCGGCGGTGCGGTGCGCGCCGCCGGCGAACAAGCCCACGCCGGCCGAACGCGACACCTGCGCGCCGTGGCTGCACCGCGAGCTGGCTCTGCTGAGGCCGACGCTGCGGGTCGTGGTAGCCCTTGGCGCGTTCGCCTGGGCGGCATTCTGGCCGGCTCTGCTCGCGGTCTACCGGGTGGCGCCGCCGCGAGGCCGGCCGGCCTTCGGGCATGGCGTGCAGGTCGATCTGCCGGGCGCACCCACGTTGCTGGGTTGTTACCACGTGAGCCAGCAGAACACCTTTACCGGTCGGCTGACCTCGACGATGCTGGATGACGTTCTGTCCCGCGCGGGTGCCATCGCCGGGCTGAGCCTGACGAGGTGATGGGTGAACCGGGCGGCACAGCGGTGGTTGCCACTCGCGGCCGTCGCCGCCCTGCTGGGGGCCGCGATGTTCGCCGCCGTCTTCGCCAACCCCCGCATCGAGTACCTGCCGGCCGATGCGCCGGTCACCGCACCCGTGCGCAATACCACTCCCACGGCCCAACCCACACCCGGGCCGACGGTGTCCAGCCGGCCGCCCTCGGCCGGAGCGCAGTGGTCGATACCGGACTGGTTGAGCTGGCTGCTCACCGGCGTGTGCGCCGTGGCGGTGCTGATCATCGTCGTGATCGTCGTCTGGATGATGCTGCGGGAGCGGCTGATGCTCGCCCGCGGCCGCAACACCGGTGACGACGGCGAGCTTCCGTCGCCGCCGGTCTCCGTGGCCAAGGTGCGGGCGGTGGTGTCCGAAGGGTTGGCCGATCTCGATGTCTCCGACCGCGACCCCCGCCGGGCGATCATCGCGTGCTGGGTGCGACTGGAGCAGGCCGCGGCCGCGGCCGGCATCGAGCGCCTCGCCGGCGACACCTCCACCGACCTGGTCACCCGGATGCTGGGCACGCACCACGTCGACGCCCGGGTGCTGGACGAGTTCGCCGCGGTCTACCGCGAGGCCCGCTACGCCACCCACACCGTGGACGAGGCCATGCGCGACCAGGCCCGCGCGGCGCTGCGGCAGCTACGCGACGAGCTCGTGGTGGGTGTGTCATGACCGTGGGTGACCCGGCAGCCGCCCGCCGGTGGTGGCCACCGGACACCAGTCCCGGGTATGTGCCCACCGACTCACACCTCGACGAGCTGCTCCGCTACGAAGAATCGGGCGCCGAGCTGGTCGACGTGCCCGAAACGCGCCCGTGGCGGCTGCGCGCGGCCGGCTTCGTGCTCGCCACGTCGGCGGTGGCCTACACGCTCAGCCGGGCCGGTGGCCTGGCCCTGCCGATCGGGCTGATCCTCGCCGTCGTCGCGGCGGCGGTGCTGGTGCGGCGGGCGCTCAAGCTGATCCACGAACCGCTCTGGTTGCGCGCCGCCGACCTGGTGCGGCCGCCCGGCGGGCATCGACGCATCGAGCTGAGCGGCTGGTACGAGGGTGACGACGGCATGGCTGCCGCGGTGCGCCGCTGGGACCGGCGGTTGGACTGGGGATCGACCGACCCGGACCGGTTCAACCACACCGTGCCACCGCGCATCGGTGAGCTGGTCGACGAGCGCCTGCGGCAGCGGCATAGCCTGACCCGAGCCAGTGACCCGGCCCGGGCGCGTGCGCTGCTCGGCGAGGAGATCTGGGCGTTCCTGCATGAACCCGCCACGCACGTACCGACGCCGCGGGAGATCGCGGTGCTGGTGACCCGGATGGAGAAGTTATGAACCCGAGCGAGGAACTGCCGCGGCTGAGCGCTACCGACGTGGGCCAGCTCGCGCGGTCGGTGCTCGACTCGGTCGGCACCGTGGTCGTAGGCAAGCGGGACGCGCTCGAGCAGGTGCTCGCCGGCATCCTCGCCGGTGGCCACGTGCTGCTGGAGGACCTGCCCGGGCTCGGCAAGACACTGACCGCGCGCTGCTTCGCGCAGGCCCTCGGCCTCGACTTCCGGCGCCTGCAGTTCACCCCCGACCTGCTGCCGGCCGACGTGACCGGCTCGTTCCTCTACGACCAGCGCAGCCATGACTTCACGTTCCGGGCTGGGCCGATCTTCACCAACCTGCTGCTCGCCGACGAGATCAACCGAACCCCGCCGAAGACCCAGGCCGCGCTGCTCGAGGCGATGCAGGAGAAGCAGGTCTCGGTGGAGGGCACCACGTACGCGCTGCAGCCGCCGTTTCACGTGCTGGCCACGGCGAACCCGATCGAGCACGAGGGCACCTACCCGCTGCCCGAGGCGCAGCTGGACCGCTTCCTCCTGCGGGTCTCCTTCGGTTATCCCGCGGCGGAGGAGGAGTTTGAGGTGCTGCATCGGCGGATGGCCCGCCGCCGGGAAGAGGCCTTGCTCGAGCCGGTGGTCGACGCCGCCACGGTGCGCGCCATGCAGGTTGCCCTCGAAGATGTCGTGGTCGAGGACTCGATCAGTCGCTACATGGTCGCGCTCACCGCGGCCACCCGGGACCACCCCCAGGTGCTGGTCGGTGCCTCACCGCGGGGCTCGCTCGCGCTGCTGCTGCTCTCCCGGGCCGTGGCCGCGATGGCCGGGCGCGACTTCGTCGTGCCCGAGGACGTCAAGCGGGTCGCGGTGGCCGCGCTCGCCCACCGCATCACGCTGCGCCCCGAGATGTGGCTGCGCCGGGTGGACGCGACGTTCGTGGTCGGCCTGGTGCTCG
>JBLNGJ010000558.1:0-6542 GCA_050264675.1 Micromonosporaceae bacterium | reverse complement strand
CAGGTCCGGCCGCGGCGCGGGCAGCGCATCCGGGTCGGCCAGATCGATGACGGCGTCGAGGAACGAGCCCTCCCGGATCACCTCGGCGAACATCTCCAACTGCACCCGGGTGCGGGTGAGCTCGCTGTCCAGCCGCGCCTCGCCGAGCCCGGTCTCGGCGTCGGCGAGCTCGACGATCTCCTTGCGGTGAGCCTCCAGCGCCGCGGCCAGCTCCCGCAGCAGCCGCGCCCGGTGGGGCAGCGAGAGCGCGGCCAGGCGGGGGGCGGCGCCGAGGGCCGCGGCGCAGACCCGGTCGAGGCCGGCGTGGTCGGTGTGCGGAACCGGGTCGCCGACCGGGTCGCCGGTGTACGGGTTCACCCCTTGGTCGTACGCCTCGGCACCCATGGCGTCGATCATGAACTTATGCCCCTCGTCGTCGGCGCGTCGCGTCTCAAACGTCATGATCAACCCGAAGAGGGCGACCGCGCGGCGAGCGCGGGGATGATCTCGGAGCCGTACGCGTCGAGCGTGTGCTCCTTGTCGTCGTGCTGCAGATACACGGCGAACTGGTCCACGCCCAGCTCGCGCAGTTGGTTGAGCCGTTCGATGTGGGCCGAGGCCGGCCCGAGCACGCAGAACCGGTCCACCACCTCGTCGGGCACGAAGTCGGCGTGCGGGTTGCCGGCCCGGCCGTGCTCGGCGTAGTCGTAGCCCTGCCGGCCCTTGATGTAGTCGGTCAGGACGCCAGGCACCGCCCCGCCGGCACCGTAGCGGGAGACGATGTCGGCCACGTGGTTGCCGACCATCCCACCGAACCAGCGGGTCTGCTCCCGTTGGTGGACGATGTCATCGCCGACGTAGGCCGGCGCGGCCACACAGAACCGCACGGCCGACGGATCCCGGCCGGCCCGGGCCGCCGCCGCCCGGACCGCGGAGATCATCCACTCGGCGATGTCCGGGTCGGCCAGCTGCAGGATGTAGCCGTCGCCGACCTCGCCAGCCAGGGCCAGCGCCTTAGGACCGTACGCGGCGACCCAGATCTCCAGACCCCCGCCGACGACCCAGGGGAAGTGCACCGGACGCCCCCGGTAGGACGCGACCCGGCCGTGGGCCAGGTCACGGATCACCGTGATGCACTCGCGCAGCTCGGCGATGGTGGTGGGCGGGTAGCCGAGCGTACGCAGGGCCGAGTCGCCTCGGCCGATCCCGCAGATGGTCCGGTTGCCGTACATCTCGTTGAGCGTGGCGAACAGCGATGCGGTGACCGTCCAGTCCCGCGTACCCGGGTTGGTCACCATCGGACCGACCATGACCCGCTCGGTCTCGGCGAGGATCTGGCTGTAGATGACGAACGGCTCCTGCCAGAGCAGGTGGGAGTCGAACGTCCACACGTGCGAGAAACCGGCCGCCTCGGCCCGCCGGGCCAGCGCCACCAGTTCCCGGGCGGGTGGGTCGCATTGGAACACCACGCCGACGTCCATCGATGGCAACCCCTTTCTACTGCAGGTACGAGGAGAGCCCGCGCGGCAGAAACTGGCCGTGGCCCTTGCGTCCGGAGTAGTTCCCGTCCGAGACGATCACACTGCCCCGCGAGATCACGGTCTGCACCCGGCCGTCGATCTCATACCCCTCGTAGGCGGAGTAGTCCATGTTCATATGGTGCGTCTCGACGCTGATGCGGGTTCGTCCGGCCGGGTCGTAGACCACGATGTCGGCGTCGGAGCCCGGCGCGATGACGCCCTTACGCGGGTAGAGGCCGAACATGCGCGCGGGCGTGGTCGCGATCGTCTCGACCCACCGCTGCAGCGTCAGCTCCCCGTTGACCACGCCCTGGTAGATCAGGTCCACCCGGTGCTCGACCCCGCCGATCCCGTTGGGAATCTTCGAGAAGTCACCGAGCCCCATCTCCTTCTGGTCCTTGAAGCAGAACGGGCAGTGGTCGGTGGAGACCACGGCGAGGTCGTTGCTGCGCAAGCCGCGCCACAGGTCGCGGTGGTGCGGCTCGTGCTTGCTGCGCAGCGGGGTGGAGCAGACCCACTTGGCGCCCTCGAACCCGGGCGCGCCGAGCTGGTCCTCCAGGGTGAGGTAGAGGTACTGCGGGCAGGTCTCGGCGAAGACGTTGCGGCCGGAATCACGGGCCGCGGCCACCGCCGCCAGCGCCCGGCTGGCCGAGAGGTGCACGATGTAGAGCGGGCAGTCGCGGGCGACCGACGCGAGCTCGATGGCCCGATGCGTGGCCTCGGCCTCCAGCGCCTCGGGCCGAGTCAGTCCATGGTGGACGGGGCCCGACTCGCCCCGGGCCAGCGCCTGCTGCACCAGCACGTCGATGGCGATGCCGTTCTCGGCGTGCATCATGATGACCGAGCCGTTCTCCCGGGCCCGCTGCATGGCCCGCAGGATCTGGCCGTCGTCGCTGTAGAAGACGCCCGGATAGGCCATGAAGAGCTTGAAGCTCGTCACGCCCTCGTTGGCGACGAGGGCGTCCATGGCTTTGAGCGAGTCCTCGTCCACCCCACCGAGGATCATGTGGAACGCGTAGTCGATGTGGCAGTTCCCCTCGGCCTTGGCGTGCCAGGCGGCCAGACCGTCGGCGACCACCTCACCCGTGCGCTGCACCGCGAAGTCGATGATCGTGGTGGTGCCGCCGTGCGCGGCCGCCCGGGTGCCGGTGTCGAACGTGTCGCTGGCGAACGTGCCACCGAAGGGCAGCTCCATGTGGGTGTGCGCGTCCACGCCGCCCGGGATCACGTATTTGCCGGTAGCATCGATGGTCTCGTCGGCGTTCACGCCCGAACCGGTGAACCAGTCCGGCGCGGCCACCGCGGCGATGGTCTCCCCGTCGACGAGCACGTCGGCTAGGTGCGCGCCGGTGGGCCCGATCACGGTGCCGCCGGTGATGAGCAGGGTCATGGCCGTCCCCTCACGGCTCGACGAGGCTGTCGTAGGCGTCGGGTCGCCGGTCGCGGTAGAACTGCCACCGGTCCCGCACCTCGGCGAGCAGGTTCAGGTCGAGGTCGCGGACGAGCAGCTCGGCGTCGTGGTCGTGGCCGACCTCGCCGACGAACTTGCCCTCCGGGTCGACGAAGTAGGACGTGCCGTAGAAGTCGTTGTCGCCGAGATCCTCGATGCCGACCCGGTTGATGGCGCCGATGAAGTACTCGCTCGCCACCGCGCTGGCCGGTTGTTCGAGCTGCCACAGGTACGCGGAGAGCCCGCGGCTGGTCGCCGACGGGTTGAAGACGACCTGCGCACCGGCCAGGCCGAGCGCCCGCCAGCCCTCGGGGAAATGCCGGTCGTAGCAGATGTACACACCAACCCGCCCGACCGCGGTGTCGAAGACCGGGTAGCCGAGGTTGCCCGGGCGGAAGTAGAACTTCTCCCAGAAGCCCTTCACCTGGGGGATGTGCGTCTTGCGGTACTTGCCGAGGTAGCGCCCGTCGGCGTCGATGACTGCGGCGGTGTTGTAGAGCACGCCCGGCTGCTCCTGCTCGTAGACGGGCAGCACCATCACCAGGTCGAGCTCGACCGCGAGGGCGGCGAAGCGCTCCACGGTCGGCCCGGGCACCGATTCGGCGTACGCGTAGAACTGCTTGTCCTGCACCTGGCAGAAGTACGGACCGTAGAACAGCTCCTGGAAGCAGACGACCTTCGCCCCCTGGGCGGCCGCCTGCCGCGCGTACTCCTCGTGTGCCTTGATCATGGATTCCTTGTCGCCGGTCCACGTTGTCTGGACCAGGGCGGCCCGGATGCTGTCAGTCATCGCCGTCCTCCCGTCGGGCCTGGTTGTTCTCCCTGCAGTCTGGCGCACACACATTCCCGGGGGAACGCTACTGCCCGACATCCTGGCTGGCGGGCGCGGAATACTGAGCGCATGTCCGACCCGTTGGCGCAGACCCGGCGCGCCTGGCACGGCGTGGCCGAGCTCGTGCTCGCCGGGCCGCAGGTACGCGCCACCGACCACCTGCGGCTGCACGTGGTGCCGGGCGGGTTCGCCGCCGCCTACCTGCCGGCCCTGCGGGTGGAGTTGACCGAGCTGGTCGCCGGTGGGCGTGGTATCGGCCAGGTCAGCCGGATCGGTCTGGACGGACGTACCCCGGCCGAGCTCGCCGCGGCCGCCGGCGTCGAGGTCGGTGCACCGGAGGGCCGCTACCCGGCCGGCTGCGGCGTGGACCCGCAGGAGGTGCTGCACGTCGACCGGGACGCGGCTTCGCATCTGGCCGGGTGCCTGACCCGGGGTGAGGAGGCGCTGCGCCGCTTCGCGGGCGCGGCCCAACCGCCGCTATGGCCCGAGCACTTCGACGTCGGGGTGAGCCTCGACGAGATCAACTACGGCGTGTCGCTCGGCGACGTGTACGTGGCCGAGCCGTACGCCTACGTCGGGCCGTGGCGGCGCCGCGAGGGCTCATTCTGGAACGCCGGCTTCGGCGGTGCGGCCCGGCCGCTGCGCGAGCTGGCCGATGTCGATGCGATCATCGCCTTCTTCGCCGAGGGCCGGGACGTGGCCGCCACCACACCACCGGCTGATCCGGTTACCCAGCCGCAACGGCCTCAATGACGACCCATTCCGAGGTCGTGGCGACCGTGCGGGTCAGTCGAAGGCCGGCCGCCGTGAACAGGTCTGCGTACTCGGCGGTCGTCCGTTCGAGCCCGCCCGGACCCACCATCATGGTGAGGTCGGCGAACGCGGCGATCCGGTCGGCCGCGTCGAGCAGGCGCTCGACGACGAGGAGTGTGGCCGTGTCCGTCATGGCGCGACGGCAGGTGTGCAGGATCGCTCGCGCCTGCGGATCCTCCCAGTCGTGCAGGATCGCTTTCATCACATAGGCGTCCGCGCCGGCCGGAACCTCGTCGAACATGTCACCGCCGACGATGCGGCAACGGTCGTGCACTCCCGCCTCCTGCAACAGTTCGGCTGCCCCGGAGACCACGTGCGGCTGGTCGAACAGCACTCCGCGAAGCGACGGGTGTCGGCCGAGGATCGCGGCGAGGAGGGCACCGCGTCCGCCAGCGACGTCGACGATGCTGTCGAAGCGGCCGAAGTCGTAGGCTTGCAGGATCGATGCGGCGGCATGGTCGGAGTTGGACGTCATCGCGGCGTCGAAGATGGCACTCTCCTCGGGGTGCTGCGCCAGGAACTCCCAATTGGTCTGCCCGTGCACCGACGAAAACGCATTCTCGCCCGTGCGCACGTTGTCGACCAGAGCCGACCAGGCCTGCCAGGTGTAGGGCCGGCCGACGGACGCCGCCAAGCCACGCGCGTTGCCCTCGACGTCGGAGCGCAGCTGGTCGCTGAGCGGCGTGTTGGTGAACCGGCCGTCCGGTAGCTCCTGGTACATCTCGACGCTCGTCAGTGCCCGCAACAGCCGGTGCAGCGAACGCGTGTCACAGCCGGCCGCCGCGGCCAGGTCGACCACGCTGAGCGGTTCACGCGCCAGGAAGTCCGACAGCCCGAGCACGGCGGCGGCGTGCACCGCTTGCGACACTCGATAGCCGGTGATCAGAAGCCGTACGCGCTGGGAGTCGTCCATGGGCGTAATGGTCCCGGCCCGTCCGGCCTTGGTGAAAGGAGGGGCACCGTATTAACGCCTGGGCGTTAATACGGTGCCCCTCCTTTCACGGGGGCGGCGGCCCGGCAGCGAGGTCGCCCAGGCGCACTGGTACGGCGAACGGGCGCTGCGCCAGGCCGACGAGGTCGGCTGCGGTGCACGGACGGCCGGCGCCGGCCGCGGCGAGCGCGGCGGTGGCGTATCCGCAGACCCGACCCTGACACCAGCCCATGCCGGGTCGGGCGAGCAGCTTGACGGTCCGGGCGTCCTCAGCGCCCAGCTCGGCGATTGCGTGCCGGACGGCGGCGTAGGGCACCTCTTCGCACCGGCACACCAGCGTGTCGTCCCGGAGCCAGGACGGCCAGCCGGCCGGCACCGGGTGGGCCGCGTGCATGAGGTCGGCGAAGGCGCGCAGCCGGTCCTGGCGCCGGCGCAGCCGGGCCAGCTCGCGCGGTGACTGGGCCGGCGTCAGGCCGCAGGCCGCGGTCACCGCGGCGCCGGCCAGTATGCCCTCGGTGACCGCGAGGGCGGCACCGCCGACGCCGGTCACCTCGCCGGCCGCCCAGACACCGGCCACCGATGTGGCGGCGTCGCGGTCGACCTCGAGCACGAGCCCGCCGTCGGCGCCGAGCCGGGTGGCGCAACCGAGCGTGAGGGCGAGCTCGAGGTTGGCGGTGAAGCCGTAGCCGACCGCGAGCGCATCGCAGGCGAGGCGGCGGGTCCGGCCGAGGCCGCCGTGCCGGTCGAGCGCCGCGATGTCCACATGCGACACGGCCGGACCGCCGTGCGCCGCGACGACGGCGTGGCGCGTGTGGTAGGCGATGCGATGCCGGGCCATCGCGGCGGCGTACCCGGCCGCCTCGCCGAGCTTCGCCGCCGCGCCGGCGAGCACGCCGGGCGCTCGCGCGTACGCGCCCGGGCCGCCCGCCTCGACCACGGTCACCGTTGCGCCCGCGCGGGCCAGCCCCACCGCCACCGGCAGCAGGAACGGCCCGGCTCCGGCCACCACGACCCGCC
>JBLNGJ010000557.1:0-2847 GCA_050264675.1 Micromonosporaceae bacterium | reverse complement strand
GCCGCACGGCTGGATCGCCTTCGAGGCCGTCGACTTTGGCGCGGGCGCGTACGCCGTGACCGCCCGCGTCTCCCACTCCGAGGGCGGACGGGCCGGACTGACCCTGCGCCTCGACGATCCTTTGCAGGGGGAGATCCTGGGCACGGTGGACGCGCAGTGCCCCGGCGACCGGTACGCGTGGGTCGACACCGACGTGCCGCTGCGCGGAGCCGACGGGATGCACGACCTCTATGTGGTGTTCGACTCGGCCGGCGTCAACCTCGCGACGCTGACGTTCGCGGCGGCCCCGGCGGTCCCGGCGGGAGGCGAGTAGATGTCCACAGGAGAACGAGCTCAGCGAGGCGGCATGGTCACCATCACCGACGTGGCGAAGCACGCCGGCGTCGCGCCCAGCACTGTGTCCTATGTGCTCAGTGGTAAGCGGGCTATCTCAGCCACGACCCGGCAGCGGGTGCTCGCCAGCATCCGTACGCTCGGCTACCACCCCCACGCCGGCGCACGTTCACTCGCGAGCAACCGCGCCAACGTCATCGCGCTGGTGCTGCCGCTCCGCTCCGGCATGCACCTGCCCGTCCTCATGCAGTTCGCGAGCTCGGTCGTCACCACGGCCCGCCAGCATGACCACGACGTGCTGCTCGTGACCGCCGACGAGGGCCCGGCCGGCCTGCGCCGCATCGCCGCCAGCGCGATGGTCGACGGCATCGTCCTCATGGACGTCGAGCTGCGCGACGCCCGGGTCCCGTTGCTTCGGGAACTCGACCGCCCCAGTGTCCTCATCGGATTCCCGGCCGAACCTGGCGGGCTCACCTGCGTGGACCTCGACTTCTACCGGGCCGGCGCCGCCTGCGTCGACCATCTGGCCGGCCTGGGGCACCGCGACATCGCGCTCCTGGGGGCGCCCCGTGCCGTCTATGAACGCGGTACCGGCTTCGCCCAGCGCACGATGGCCGGCTTCCGCGAGACGGCGGCCCGGCGTGGCCTGCGCGCCGACGCCGTCCCGTGTGAGGAGAGCTTCGAGGCTGTGCAGCGCACGGTCGCCGACCTTCTCGCCCAGCGCCCCGGCGTCACCGGCCTCGTCGTGCACAACGAGGCCGCGGTCGCGCACGTGCTCACCGCACAGCGCGCGTGCCGGCGCCGCGTACCGGAGGAGATCTCGGTGGTCGCCATCTGCCCCGACGAGGTAGCCGATCGGTCGACGCCACCGCTGTCGTCGGTGCTGATCCCCGCCGAGGAGGTCGGCGCCAAGGCGGTGACCCTGTTGATGCGCAAGCTCACCGGCGCCGACGTCCCCGACGCGAGCCTGCTCGCACCGCGCCTCACCGTCCGCGCGAGCACCGCCCCCGCCACGGTGGCCGTCGCCGCCTCCGCCTAATACTGCAACGGCACTTAGGGCGGGATTTGCCCGCGTCGGTGGTAGTGGCTGACGCGGGCTTGCCATTGGCGGCGTCGTCGGAACCAGGACCAGGCTTGGATGTGCTGCCAGGTTTGGGTGAGCGACACGAGGACTGTTGCAAGGAGTAGTCGCCTGATCTCAGGTACGGTCAGTGCGATCATCATGTGCTCGGCTCCGCCGAACCCCCTTTTGCGGCAAGGGTTTTCGTGATGACGAGCAGGGCGTGCGCCGCCATGGACAAGGTGATGTGGGCGTACCAGGCTCGCCAGTCGCGGACCTGGTACTCGTCGAGGCCGGCTTCGTTCTTGGCCTGTTGAAAGCATTCCTCGACCGGCCAACGGCGCCCGGCGATGCGGGCCAGTTCGGCCAGGGTGGTTCGGGCTGGGGCGTAGCAGACGTAGTAGGCCAGCTCGGTGGGGTCGCTGATGGAACGCCGGGCCAGCACCCAATGTCCGAACCCGTTGTTCCAGACCGGACGCACGGCGACGCGGGCCCAGTCGTAGACGCGTTGACCATGCGCGCCGGCGCCGCAGCTGATCCGACGCCACTTGCGGGCCGGCAGCCCAGCCAGCTCATCCATCCGCACCCAGGACAGCCATTCCCGGCCGGGAACGTCATCGTCACAGCGCGTGGCCAGCACATAGGCGATGCCCTGTTCCTCCAGCCAGGCCCGTAGGTACTTGGCCTGGCCGTACACCTCGTCAGCGCTGACCCACCCGAACGGAACACCGGCCTCGATGAGCCGTCGCAGCATGCTCATCGCCATTCGCGGCTTCGTAGCGAACGCGACCTCGTCGGGAATGCCGGCCGCCCGACACCGTGGCCGATCCTCGATCCAGGACTGCGGAACATACAGCTGCCGATCGATCAACGCGTGCCCGGCCGGGGCGACGTAGGCGGCGAAGACCCCGATCTGACAGTTCTCCGTCCGCCCAGCGGTGCCCGAGTACTGTCGTTGCACCCCGGCCGAGCACATGCCCTTCTTCAAGAACCCGGTCTCGTCGATGACCACCACCGCCTGCTCGTCGCCGAGGTGCTCGACTACCAACGCCCGCAGGTCATCGCGCACGCCATCAACATCCCAGTCGGCCTGACGCAACAGTCGCTGCATCCCGTCCGGACTGACCTGCCCGGCATGCTCGGCGATGGTCCACCCATTGCGGCGACTCAACCCTGCACACAACCCCCGCAGGTAGCCCGCCACCCGCGATCGCGGCTCAGCCCGACCAAACCGCGACCCGATCCGCCCACAGAACCGATCAAGCTCGTCATGCCACACCCTGAGAACTTCTTTCACACCCACGCAACGCGTGATCAAGGCCGCAGGTCACGGCCCAACTGCCGTTGCAGTACTAACCAGTGAGGATCTTGGTCTGCTCGGCCGCGAGTCGTTGCGCGTCGAGGATCCGCGGGTGATCGTGGCGGAGTTGGTGGCGGCGGTGGACGGGTCCCGG
>JBLNGJ010000556.1:0-2505 GCA_050264675.1 Micromonosporaceae bacterium | reverse complement strand
CGACCGTCGGGTTGCGGTCGAGCGTGGCCCACGCGACCCGGCCGGCGAGCATCTACCGCCTCGTGGCACTCGGCGGCGCATCGATCCTTCCTTGATTGCGTTTTGCCGCAGGAACGTGCAGTGGGACTTAACATCTGTGCGGTAAACAGCGATCACCGTCGCGGGACAGGGCTGGATCCAGGAAAGTGTCCTTCGGACCCGGCACAGACACCGTGCCACCAGCCATAGGCCGCCGGCCAAGGCCGACCGGTAAGGTCGCGCTTCCGGCACCTGGTGTGCAGTGGGACTTCACCGATGCCGGCCGCAGTCGCGATCATCGGGCGGGGGCGAGCGGGTCGAGGTAGGACCGGGGTACCCAGCGGCGGGTAGTGTCGGCCCGATGGATCCCGACGGCCTGTTCCCGCTGGAGACCGTGAGCCCAGCCGAGGCCGCGAGCCCAGCCGGGGCCGCGAGCCCAGCCGGGGCCGTGAGCCCAGCCGAGGCCGTGAGCCCAGCCGAGGCCGTGAGCCCAGCCGAGGCAGTGAGCCCAGCCGGGGCCGTGAGCCCGTCACCGGCCGTCAGTCGAGCTCGCCCCCAGGGCGCGGCGAGGCGCGCGAGCAGCACCGCGGGCTCCACCAGTGCCACCAGGCAACCGGAGCCCGGCCCGGCCACCAGCGCCGGGCCACCGAACGGCTTCGCCGCGCCGGCCCAGGACGCACCCCTCGCCGTGCGGATGCGACCCCACACCATCGACGAGCTGGTCGGGCAGGACCATCTGCTCGCCGCCGGCGCCCCGCTACGTCGCCTGGTCGGCGGCGGGTCGATGACCTCGGTGATCTTGTGGGGGCCGCCGGGCACCGGGAAGACCACGATCGCGCACCTGGTGGCGCAGGCGAGCGACCGGCGCTTCGCCGCACTCTCCGCGCTCAATGCCGGGGTGAAGGACGTGCGTGCGGTCATCGACGAGGCGCGAAGCCTGCGGCGCACCGGCGGCAACGCCACCGTGCTCTTTATCGACGAGGTGCACCGGTTCTCCAAGACCCAGCAGGACTCGCTGCTCTCGGCGGTCGAGGACGGCACGGTCACGCTGCTCGCGGCGACGACGGAGAACCCGTACTTCTCCATCATTTCGCCGCTGCTGTCGCGGTGCGTGCTGCTGACCCTGCGCCCGCTCGACGACGAGGCGGTGCGGCTGCTGGTCCGCCGGGCCGTGACCGACAAACGCGGCCTGGCTGGTGCGGTCACGTTGGCCGCCGACGCTGAGGACCACCTGGTGCGTCTGGCCGGTGGGGACGTACGCAAGGCGCTGACCGGGCTGGAGGCCGGCGCGGCCGGCGCCGCCGCGCTCGGCCGCACCGAGATCGACCTGGCCACGGCGGAGGCGGCGCTGGACCGGGCCGCGCTGCGCTACGACCGCGACGGCGATGCCCACTACGACATCGTGAGCGCGTTCATCAAAAGCATGCGCGGCTCCGATGTGGACGCTGCCCTGCACTACCTGGCCCGGATGCTCGTCGCTGGCGAGGACGCCCGATTCGTGGCCCGCCGTATGGTCATCTTCGCCAGCGAGGACGTCGGGGTGGCCGACCCGACCGCGCTGCTTGCGGCGACCGCGGCCGCCCACGCGGTGGAGTACGTGGGACTGCCGGAGGCGCAGCTCAACCTGGCCCAGGCGGTGATCCATCTGGCCACGGCGCCGAAGTCGAACGCGGTGGCCGCGGCGATCGGGGAGGCGATGGCCGATGTCCGGGACGGGCGGGCCGGACCGGTGCCCCGGCACCTGCGGGACGCGAGCTACCCGGGCGCGCGCCGCCTCGGGCACGGCAAGGGCTACCTCTACCCGCACGACGATCCCCGCGGCGTGGTGACCCAGCAGTACGCCCCGGATGACGTGGCCGACCGTGAGTATTACCGTCCTTCGGGACACGGCGCGGAGCGGGCGCTCGTCGAACGGGTGGCCCGGTTGCGTACCGTGGTGCGTCACGGCTCGCCGGACGGCGCGGAGCCGGCGGCTGGCAGCGCCAGTGGGGAGGAGCAGTAGTGGCCCGCGACGGCGACAAGTCCAGCAAGCGTCGGTGGGGCCGCGGCGGCAAGCCGGAAGAGGGCCCGACCGAGGAGGAGCTGGACTGGCTCGCCGACCTGCGCGACGCGCGCGAGTCGACCGGACCCTTTGGCGGCCCCACCCGTGAACCGGGGCCGCCGCCGGGCGCCCCGCCACCGCCACCGCCACCGGCGCGAGGGGCAGACAAACCTCGCCGGCGCCTGGCCGGTGGTGGCCGTGGCACTCCGCCTCCGGGGCCGCCGCTATCACCCCCGCCGCCACCCCCGCCGCCCGTTGCCGGCCCACCACCCCCGGCCGGCCCGCCACCGGCCGCACCCAAGGCCGCTCCGCCCAAGGCCGTGCCGCCCAAGATTGCGCCGCCCACGGCAGCTCCACCGAAGACGACGGCACCCCCGACGGCCCCGCCAGCATCGCGGCCGCGTGGCGCCACGCCGGCCGCCCCGGCGGAACCGGCCTGGCGGGAC
>JBLNGJ010000555.1:0-2885 GCA_050264675.1 Micromonosporaceae bacterium | reverse complement strand
CTCATGGCGGGCGGCCGCCTTGAGCAGGGCCGGCCGGGCCCGGTCGAAATCGCGGCCGGCGAGCAGGTGCCCGGCCGCGATCGCCGGGTCGGCGGCGCGAGCGGCGAGCGCCCGGTGCAGCTCGGTCCGGCGCGACCACGGCACCTCGGAGTAGATCGCCTCCTGGGTGAGGGCGTGCCGGAACCGCCGCTCGTCCCCGCCGGTGGTCACCACCAGGCCGCTGTCGTCGAGCTCGTCCGGCCAGTCGCCAGGCTCGATCGCCGTCACCGTCGACACGTCGAACGCCACCCCGACGACGGCGGCGACATCGAGCGCGGCCCGGGCCCGCGCGCTCAAACCCGCCGTCCGCAGCAGGACCGCATCCCGCACGGTCTCCGGCATCGGCAGCCCGCCCGCGCCGAGGCCGACCTGATCACCGTCGCGGATGAGGCGTCCGGCGCCGGTCAGGGCCGCGGTCAGCTCCTCGACGAAGAACGGCACCCCCTCGGTACGCGAGCCGATCGCCGCCACCAGGTCCGGCCGCGGTGTCCGGCCGATGAGCGCCGCGATCAGCTCGGTGAGCGGCGCGGTCGGCAGCGGCCCCAGCTTCACCTCGACCAGCCGATGCCGGTGGCGCAGCTGGGCGCGCAGCGGCCGCAGCAGATGCCCGCGGGGCAACTCATCGAAGCGGTACGCGCCGATGACCGCGATCCGGTCGCCGGCGACCGACTCGACCAGTGGGGCCAGGAGCTCCAGCGAGGCGTCGTCGCACCAGTGCAGGTCATCGAGCACGACCACGAGCGGCGCCCCGCTGTCGTCGGCGAGCAGGTTGGCCCGGATCTCCCGGGGATCGGCGGTCGGATCCGGCCCGAGCTGCGCGAGCACGCCGAACGGGGTGCTCCGCCACGGGCTCGCGGCCGCCCGCCGGACCCGGGCCGATGCGGTGTCGATGGCCTGCAGGAGCGCGGTCTTGCCGATGCCCGCCTCACCGCTGACCAACAGCGCCGGTGGTCCGACGCCGGCCGCCCGCTCACCGAGCCAGGCGTTGATCCGCGCCAGCTCGGCGTCCCGGCCGACCAGCACCCTGCCCACCGGTACAGCGTGGGCCACGCCGCGCCGGATCAGAAGCTCAGGGTTCGCGCGCCGCCGGCCATCGCCTCGACCACCAGCGCGGCGGTCACGATCCGCGCACCCTTGATCAGGTGATCGTCGGTGATTCCCCGTGGTCCGGTGCAGGCGCCACAGGCCCAGATCTCGCCACCGGCGTCGACGAACGAGGTCAGTACGTCCAGCAACGGCGGCAGGCCGGGCTGCTCGATGCCATCGGCGTACCCGGATGTCGCCAGCCACACGCCATCGCAGGTCAACAGGACCGCGGTGGCCTGGTCGGCGGTGGCCGACACGTTACCGACCACGAAGGAGAGTGTGGCCCGCTCGGGCTCCTCGCGCCCGTGGGTGCAATTGACCAGGATCGTTGGCGTCACGGGCGTCTCCTCGTTGCGGTCGCGGTGCCGGTCATTGGTGGCGGAGTAGGTACCTCGTCCCGTCGGGCTCGGCGATGGTGCCGACGATCTCGTGGCCGGTCAGCCGGCTCCAGGCGGCGATGCCGTCGGGGGCGGCCGGGTCGTCGGTGAGCACGGCCAGCAGCTGCCCGGGGGCGAGCGTGCGCATGGCGCTGGCGATGCGCGGGGTCAGCGTGGCGCAGCCCTCGCCGAGCGCGTCGAGCCCGATATCCACGGCGGCGACGGTGTCCGCGCTGACAGCCGCGCGGAAGCCCGAACACATGACGCGGATCGCCGCGATCAGCCCGTCTTTGCACGTGCAGTAGGCGTGCTGCTCCACCACCAGGTCGGCGCCCGACTCCCTGAGCGTGAACCGGTAGCTGGCCCGCCACACGTCGCCGACCGCCTCGACGGCGGAATGCACGCGCGTGATGTCGGTCGCGTCGGCGAACCATCCGACCATCAGGGCTGCGGCGTCGGCCCGGCCGGTGCGCTCCACGTCGGATCGGGGCAACGACGCGCGCAGCTTCACGTCGTCCGCGAAGACGCTCTGCAGCGCCGGGGTGTCGGCGGCCTCAAGCGCGTCAATCATTCGGTTGAGCGCCCGTTCGGCTACGCGGACGCTCTGCGCCGTACCCGTCGTCAACACGTGACCGACGCTAGGTCCGCGAGCACGGGCGGGGATACCGGAGAACTACCGTATCTGGCGTCGAGGGCCCGCGTTCACCGGTCGGGAGGCGGTGCTGGCCGGGCTGCGCGACCGGTTGACCTCTGGCGAGCGGACGGGTGGTGCAGGCGTTGCACGGCCCGGGCGGGTCGGCAAGACGCAGGTCGTGATCGAGTACGCGCACCTGTTCGCCGGGGCCTCCGGTCACGGGCCGCGGGTGGGTCCGCGGGGTTGGCTGGTCAGGTCGTGGCGGGTGCCGCCGGGTCGGTAGGCGCTGATTTCGGCGGTGGTGGGGTCCAGCTGGATGCGCCAGCGGCCTTCGTGGACCAGGGTGTGGTGGCGGGCGCAGAGCAGGGCCAGGTTGGTCAGGCGGGTGGGGCCGTGATCGGCCCAGGCGGTCAGGTGGTGGGCGTCGCACCAGCCGGCGGGCCGGTCGCAGCCGGGGAATCGGCAGCCGCCATCGCGGAGCACCAGGGCGCGGCGTAGGCCGGTGGGTACTGTGCGGGTGAGCCGGCCGATGTCCAGCGGCTCGCCGTGGCTGCCCAGGATGACGGGGATGATCCCGGCGTCGCAGGCCAGCCGTCGGGCGGTCTGGGCGCAGATGGGTTCCCGGCCCGGGCCGAGCAGGGCGGGTGGGGTGCCGTGAAACAGGTGCGCCACCGCGGTGGTGTACGGCCCCGCCGACCCGGCCGCCGCCCTGGCGGTCATCCTGGCCCCGGCGGCGACGCCGGCCGCGG
>JBLNGJ010000554.1:0-2620 GCA_050264675.1 Micromonosporaceae bacterium | reverse complement strand
CGCCGGCGTCGCGATACTCGACGGTCTGGTTGACGCCGCCGGTGATGATCTGGGTGCT
Source organism: Micromonosporaceae bacterium (assembly GCA_050264675.1). Taxonomy (GTDB): domain Bacteria; phylum Actinomycetota; class Actinomycetes; order Mycobacteriales; family Micromonosporaceae; genus JBLNGJ01. Next base: position 2,562 of record JBLNGJ010000554.1, on the reverse strand, counting down.
GGTGCCGCCGCCCGGCTGGGTGCCCGGCTGGCTGACGGTGCTCGTCTGCTGGCCGGTGATGATCGGCACCGAGGTCGACACGTTGATGACGGCCTTCTTGTTCTCCGAGGTCAGCACGTGCGGGTTCGACACGATGTTCACGCGGTTGTCGGAGGCGAGCGCGTTGAGCATCGCGAAGAACTCGCCGCTGGCGAACGCAAAGGCGGTCAGGCCGCCCCCGGCCAGCGGCACCAGGCGGCCGACCGCGGGGGTCAGCGAGAACGAGTCGGGCGCGTCGGGGGCGATGGATTGCTGGCCCACGCGGAACGAGCCCGACTTCAGCGCCCAGTCGAGGCCGAGCCGCGTATCGTCGGTGAGCGCGATCTCGGCCACCAGCACCTCGATCAGTACCTGGCGCGGCATCTTGTCGAGCTGCTTGACGGTGGCCTCGATGTCCGACCACTGCCGCGGGGTGGTGGTGACGATGATCGCGTTCGTCGTCTCGTCGGCGATGAAGCGCACCTGCCCCTCGGCCAGCGGCGCGTCGGCGGTGCCGAGCGGCGCCCCGGGGGCCACCGACGGCGCCGGCGGCGGGGGCAGCGGCGGCTCGCCGGCCCGCCGGCCGCCCTGCGTGGAGGGCGTGGAAGTCGGCGTGGTCGTCGTCTGCACCGTCTCCCGCCCGGTGTAGATGGCGTTGAGCGTGGCGGCCAGGTCCTTGGCCTTGGCATTCTCGGCGTAGTAGACGAACACGCGCCGGCCGCCGGTGACGTTGATGTCGATCTTCTCGATGACGCGGCGGATCGTCTCCATCTCGCCCTTGCGGGCGTTGACGATCAGCGAGTTCGAGCGCCGCTCGGCCACGATCAGCGGCGGCCGGTCGGCGCCGCCCGGCTGGCCGGGCGCCCCCGGCGCCGCCGCCGGGGCCCCCGGCACCGGGGCGGCCGCCACTGCCGGCGCACCGGCGACCGCGGCGCCCCGCAGCCGGCCCGACTGGAAGAGCTGGTTCAGGATGTTGGCCATGTCCGCCGCGTCGGCGTACTGCAGCGGGATGATCTGCAGCTCGTCGATGGCGACCTCGATGTCGACCAGCCGGATGATGTCGAGCAGGCGGGCGATGTTGGACGCCGAGTCCGTGATGACGAGCACGCCCGTCTCGCGGTTGGCGATGAGGGTGCCCCGCGAGGAGATGAGCGGCCGCAGCAGCGTGCCGAGATCGTTCACCGGCGCGAAGCGGATCGGCACGATCTGGGTGATGATCTCGTCGCTGACACGGCTCGGGTCCGCCGTGGCGCCCACGATCGTCGGCACCGCCCGCTCGCGCGCGCCCTCGACCGGCACGATCTTGTACAGGTTCCCCGAGCGGACGGCGGTGACGCCGTGCACCTCGAGGATCGCCAGCAGGACGCCGAAGACGTCCTCCTGCGGGATCCGTCCCGAGGTCTGCACGGTGACCTTCTTGCCGGACACGCCCGGTCCCAGCACGTAATTGAAGCCGACGATCTCGCTGGCCGCGTGCACGACCGTCTCGATGTCGGCGTTGTCGAAATTGAGCACGATGAAGCGGCCCCGCTGGCCTGGAGCCACCGGCGGCATCGTCGGCGGTGGGGCAGGCGTCGGCGCTGGCGGCGGCGCAGCCACCCGCGGGGGCTCGGCCGGCGCCGGCTCGGCGCGTGGCCCGACCGAGACCGTGGTCGACGGCGGCTCGACGGTCACGGTGGTGGTCGGTGCGGGGATGGGCGGCAAGGGCGGGACCTCAGTTCGTGCCGGCTTGGCCGGCGTGGCGCATCCGCCCGCCAGGGCGAGAAGAACAAGAGCGACGATACCGCCTTTTACATCACTGCTGCGGCGCATCGGAGGAGGGCGACCCCTGGGGGAGTCGACGCAAGAGGTTCGAGGGCAGCGGACGGCGTCCGGGAATGCTGGATGGTGAGGTCGGCTGCATCACCTGACCGGGCGGCTGCACGACGCCGGGCGGCTGCGTCATGATCGGCCCCGGCATCACCGTGCCAGGCGGGCCCGCCGGGGGAATGACGCCCGGGAGAGCCGGCGCGCCGGCCACGGGCTGAGCCCCGGGTGCACCGGGCAGGCCGGCGGTGGCCGGCGGGGGCGCGGTCCGCGGCTTGCCAGGATCGCGTAGCCGGACGTCCAGGTTGCCGTCGGGACGGTTGATCACGACGCTGTCGGCGCTGATGGTCTGCACGGTTCCACCCGACACGGCATCGCCCACACGATACCCCGCCACGCGCTTCGTGCTGGGATCTTCCAGATAGGCGATCGGCGCGCCGTCGCGCAGCACGATGCCGAACAGGTTCGGCTTCACCGCCGGTGACGACGCGGAAGCGGTGGCCGTGGGCGGACTCTCCGTGCGCGTGGGGCTGAACAGGTTGCGGGCGGCGACGTTCGTGTAGGCGCCGACCTGGTCGCGCGGCGCCTCGTCGTGCACCGCCGGGGGCGCGGATGGGCGACTCCGCGCAGGCAGCGGCATGGGCATCGGCGCCATGAGCTGCCGGGCGATGAACACCACGCTGCCGGCGGCGATCAGGATCAGCAGTGCGTTGACGATCACCAGTCTCTTGGGCATCA
>JBLNGJ010000553.1:0-3034 GCA_050264675.1 Micromonosporaceae bacterium | reverse complement strand
TTCGGGCCGGACGCAGCGCATCCCCCGCGGTGATCCAACCGCCCGAGGCTTCCCCCGAGGTTCTCACGTGCCATCCGATGACCGGTGGTCGCCGGCTCCGCCTGATCGCCACCGCGCGCCCCTGGGCGACCCCCGGGCCGGACGCACGCATGACCAGCGCAACCCGTACCGACCCTCCGGTTACCTGCCGCCGCGCCCGTCCGGTCCCAGCCGCCCAGGCGGGGTCTACGGCACGGCTCGTCGGCGTCGGCGTGGGCCCTTGCTGCCGCTGACCATCGGACTGCTGGTGCTCGGGTTGGTCGCGATCGGGGCCGGCGTGACGTTCCTGCCCGGCTCGCCGCTCGCCAGCGGTTCCCGGCTCAACGGAGGCGCCGAGCCGACCACGCCGGCGGTCACCACACCGCCACCCCCGCCGCCGCTGCCGTTCCGGGCCGCCGAGGTCACCGTCGCCGCGGTCAATACCAAAGGTTTCCTCAGCTGGGCGCTGATGGATCTGCGGTCGGGCGAGATCTGGGGCTCACCGAACATGACGTCGACCACCACCACGATGTCCTTGATCAAGGCCTGGCTCGCCGCGGACTACCTGCGCACGCACCCCCAGCCCACGTCCGGCAAGCTCAAGGACCTCGAGCTGATGATCCGCGACAGCAACAACGCGTCCGCCGAACGAATCTACGTAGCGAACGGCACTCGCGCCTCGGTCACCCGGGCCATCGCCATGTGCGGCCTGACCGAGACCAGACCGGCGCCCTCCGGCAAGGGCTTCGGCTACACGATCGTCTCGGCCCAGGATGCCGTACGCATCGCCGCCTGCATCGCCGACGGCCGCGCTGCCGGCACCGGAACCGAACGACTGCTCGGCTGGATGCGGACGATCCGGCTGGGCAACTTCGGCCCGGCCAAGGCGCTGCCGGTGACCGAGCAGGCCAGCGTGGCGCTGAAAAATGGCTGGGACATCTGGCACGAAGACAAGACCTATCGCACCAACTGCATGGCCTTCGGCGAGACTTGGGCCATGGCGGTGATGCTGCAGTACCCGAGCAGCGGCAGCGACGACAACGACCTCGCCCACAACTCACAGGTCTGCAAGGACGTGGCGACCTTGCTGCGTAACCCCGAGGTGCCCTGAGGTGCCTAAGCACGCCCGGGGCCGGCACCGACCGACCGCCCCGGCCGAGCCGGAGCCAATGCCGGAGCCAATGCCGGAGCCAGGCCAGACTGAGCCGCCAGATAGCACCGGGCAGACGGTGTTGACCGTGTCGAGCTTGCCGCTGGTCCGGTCACGGCGGGGACGCCTATTTTCCCTCACCGCGGTCGCGACCGTCGTGGTCGCGCTCACCGTGACCGGCACGCTGGCCTGGGACGCGCGCGACCGCGGCGAAGGGGGCACGCGGCCCACAGGCGGCTCCACGACGCCGGTCGTGACAACCAGCCCGACGCCACCGGCCGGGCTCGCCCCACCGACGGTCAACGTCGCGGTCAACGGCTACTACTCGTGGGCGCTGCTCGACCGGCGTACCGGGGCGCGCTACGGCTCGGCGAACATGACGGTCATCAACTTCACCGAGTCGATGGTCAAGGCCTGGCTTGCCTCCGACTACCTGCGCCGCACGGCCGAGGCCGGCACCGAGCCGCCCCAGTCGCGGCTGGACCAGCTGGTCAGGATGATCCGCGACAGCAACGACGGGGCGGCCGAGTCGATCTGGAACCTCGGCGGGCGGGACGCCGATATCCGGCGGCTGATCTCGGTCTGCAAGCTCCAGGACACCAAGGTCTTCCCCGAGTGGTGGAGCCAGACGATGATCTCCGCCCGGGATGCCGTGACGATGGGCGAGTGCGTCGCCAACGGCACCGCCGCTGGTCCGAAGTGGACGCCTTGGGTGCTCAACGAGATGCGCAACGTGCGCGGCGAAGGACGCTTCGGCATCGTGAATGCACTACCGGGCCCGCAAGCCGCGACGGTCGCCATCAAGAACGGTTGGACGCTGCACAGCGGCGGCACCTGGCACGTCAACTGCCTCGGCATCCACGACGACTGGATCATCGCCGTGATGACCTACTACTCCGGCTCGCTCGGCCTGAGCTACGGCGCCGGCATCTGCGAGCAGGTAGCCCGCCAGGCCCTACACCTGAGCTGAGTCGACGCTCAGGCCACGGCGTCGGGCCGTTAAGGGCCGCGAGTGGGGCCGCGGGGTGTGCTGGTCAGGTCGTGGCGGGTGCCGCCGGGTCGGTAGGCGCTGATTTCGGCGGTGGCGGGGTCCAGCTGGATGCGCCAGCGGCCTTCGTGGACCAGGGTGTGGTGGCGGGCGCAGAGCAGGGCCAGGTTGGTCAGGCGGGTGGGGCCGTGATCGGCCCAGGCGATCAGGTGGTGCGCGTCGCACCAGCCCGCGGGCCGGTCACACCCGGGGAATCGACATCCGCCATCCCGCAGCACCAAGGCCCGGCGTAGGCCGGTGGGCACGACACGGGTGAGCCGGCCGATGTCCAACGGCTCGCCGTGGCTGCCCAGGACGACGGGGATGATCCCGGCGTCGCAGGCCAGCCGTCGGGCGGTCTGGGCGCAGATGGGTTCCCGGCACGGGCCGATCAGCGCGGGTGGAGTACTGCGGAACAGGTGCGCCACCGCCGCGGTGTAGGGCCCCGCTGCCCTGGCCCCGGTCCCAGTCGAGGCGCCGGCGGTGATCCTGGCCGCATCGCCGGTTGCCGTCCCGGCCGGGGCGCCGGCTGACGGTCCGGCCGCGGCGGTGATCCCGGCCGCGGCGCCGTCCGCGTCGCCGGCTGGGGTGGCTGCCGCGCCGCTTTCGCAGGCCGGCCGCAACCCCGGATCCGTCGACAACGCGGTTTGCAGGGTTTCCAGCGGGACGGTGACGTGGAGGTGGGACCGTTCACCGCCGTCGTCGGGGCGGTCAGGGTTGGCCAGGGCGTGGGCGCAGATCTCGGTCAACGCGTCGGCGCGCCGCTGCCCTGCGTTGCGCCCGACCTCCCCATCGCCGGCCTCAGCTTGCGGGTCGGGGCCGGCGGTGTAGGCGGTCAG
>JBLNGJ010000552.1:0-11557 GCA_050264675.1 Micromonosporaceae bacterium | reverse complement strand
TTCACGATCGCCCGCGGCGGCGTGACCGGGCTGCTGGGGCCGAGCGGCAGCGGAAAGACCACGCTGATGCGCGCCATCGTCGGCGTGCAGATCGTCAAGTCGGGCCGGGTGACCGTGCTCGGTAAGCCGGCCGGCGCGGTCGAACTGCGCCACCGGATCGGCTACCTCACCCAGTCGCCGAGCGTGTACGCGGACCTGACGGTACGGGAGAATGCGCGCTACTTCGCCTCGCTCTATGACGGCGTGACGGCGAAGGACGCCGACCAGGCGGTGGCCGACGTGGGTCTGGCCGACGCGGCCGACCAGCTGGTCTCCACGCTCTCCGGCGGGCAGCACGCCCGCGCCTCACTCGCCTGCACTTTGGTGAGCCGACCGGAGGTGATGATCCTGGACGAGCCGACGGTAGGCCAGGACCCGGTGCTCCGCGACGAGCTGTGGCGCCAGTTCCGGGCCATGGCCGCCAACGGCACCACGATCGTGGTGTCCAGTCACGTGATGGACGAGGCGAGCCGGTGCGACCGGTTGCTGCTGATGCGCGACGGCGACCTGATCGCCGACGACACACCGGCGGGCGTGCGGGCCTCGGCCGACACCCACGACTTGGATGAGGCGTTCCTGCGCCTGATCCGGGCCCGGCAGACGGTGGGGGTGTGACATGTCTGCTCGCCGACTCGCCAGCACCACCGGCCGCATCCTGCGCCAGCTGCGCCACGACCGGCGCACCATCGGGCTGCTGGTTTTCGTGCCGATCCTGCTGCTGACGCTGCTCTACTACATGTTCGACCGGCAGGAACGGATCTTCGACGGCGTCGGGCTCATCATGTTGGGCATCTTCCCGTTCGTCATCATGTTCCTGATCACGAGCATCGCCATGCTGCGTGAGCGCACCACCGGCACATTGGAGCGCCTGCTGACCACGCCCATGGGCAAGCTCGATCTGCTCTTCGGCTACGGCATCGCGTTCGGCGTAGCGGCCGCCATCCAGGCCGCGATCGCATCGGGTGTGGCGTACTGGTTGTTCGACCTGGACACTCGCGGCGCCAAGGGTCTGGTCATCGTCATCGCGATCGCCAACGCCGTGCTGGGTGTGGCGCTGGGCCTGTTCTGCAGCGCGTTCGCCCGCACCGAGTTCCAGGCGGTGCAGTTCATGCCGGTCGTGGTGATCCCGCAGCTGTTCCTGTGCGGGCTGTTCGTGCCCCGGGCCGCCATGGCCGACTGGTTGGCGAAGATCAGCAACGCGATGCCGATGAGCTACGCCGTCGAGGCGCTGCAGGAGGTGGGCGCGCATCCGTCGGCCACCACCACCCTCTGGCGTGACCTCGGTGTGGTGTGCGGCTGCATCGTGGTGGCCCTCGTGCTCGCCGCGGCGACGCTGCGCCGGCGTAGCCCGTAGGGCCGCCGTGGGACGCACCGGACGGCGCCCGGGTAATCCGGACACCCGTGAGGCAATCCTGGCCGCGGCCCGCAACGCCTTCGCCGAGCGCGGCTACGACGCGGCGTCGATCCGGTTGATCGCGACCGGGGCCGGGGTCGACCCGGCCCTGGTCCACCACTACTTCGGCACCAAGGAGCAGCTCTTCATCGCGGCCATGCAGGTGCCGATCAACCCGGCCCAACTGCTGCCCGGCCTTCTCGCCGGCCGGCGGGACGACCTCGGCGAGCGGATCGTGCGCACGATCCTGTCAGTGTGGGACTCCCCGGCCGGCGCGGCCGCGGCGGCGTTCATCCGCAGTGCGGTGACCAACGAGTCGATGGCGACCCTGCTGCGCGAGTTCATCTTCCGCCGCGTCGTGCGTACCGTCGTCAAAGAGCTTCAGCTCGAACCGGCCGACGGGGCGCTGCGGGCGAGCCTGGTGGCGAGCCAGATCGCCGGACTGATCGTCACGCGCTACCTGATCCGGATCGAACCCATTGCCCGGGCGCCGGCGGCCGCCATCATCGCCGCGGTCGGCCCGACCGTGCAGCATTACCTCACCGGCGAGCTGGGCGGGGCGATCCGGCCGCGGCCCTGACCGGTCACAGGCGGGCGCTGTTATGGATGAGCGCGGGCCGCCCGGCCCACCAGGCTGCGGCCGCCCGCACCGGCGCCGGCGACTCCCGGTCGCCCCGAACCCGGTGCAGCAGCTCGTCGTTGCGGGCCATGCCGAGGCCGTAGACCAGACCGTGCAGGGTGGTCGCGCTGGTCGGGTCACGTTGGCGCCGCCAACCTTCACCGTGCCGGGCTAGTGCGGCGGCCCAGAACCGGTCGTCGCTCGCACCGCCGATGTGGCCCAGGTGCTGGGCGGCGGTCGAGCCGACCTCGGCCGGCAGGCCGGCGGCGAGGATGAGTCGCTCCATCAACGGCCGCTGCGCCGGTCCGCCGAGGAACCGCAGCGCGCCCAGGATCGACGAGATCAGCGACAGGTCACGGACCGCCAACGCCCGGGCCAGCTCGGCCCCGAGGGCCTGAGCCATCGGCGAGCGGTACGGCGTGGCATAGATCAACATCGACGCGTAGAGCCGCACGTCGAGCACCGGGTCGTAGAGCATCTCATCGACCAGAACGGGCAGCTGCTCGTCGCGGAAGCGCGGCAGGTCGCGGGCCAGGCTCACGGTGGCTCCGGCGACCAGGCGGTCGATGACGATCCGCCCGGTCTCCCGGTCGGCGAGGCGGCCGGCGCTGAGCACCTGGCCGAGCGTGGGATCGCCGGCCACCGCGCGGCGCAGCCGCTGCCCAGCGCCGCCGGGCAGGTCGGCCGGCAACCGGCGCAGCAGCTCGACGGCGATCACCCGGGCGTCGGTGAAGCTGCCCGGGTCGTCGAGTAGCCCACCCACCAGCGCCACCAGGTCGCGCAGCTGGTGGCCGGTGAAATGGCCGTACTTCACCTTGCGGACGCAGGCGAGCAGGGCGCCGTACTGAGCGCGTTCGTTGGTCGGATGGACCAGCTGCCGCAACACGTGCCGGCTCGCGTCGGGGTGGCGGCTGGCGTCGAGCGCGCAGACGGTCTCGACGAAACCCTCATTGGTACGGTCGGCCGCCGCGCTCGCCAGGGCGGCCACCGCGGCGCCCTGACCCACCGGGTGCCCGAGCAGGCGGTTGAGCGCCTCGAACCGCTGCAACCACGGCACCCCGTCCGCAATGATCATTTCAGCGAGTACGCGCTCCGCGAGCAGGGCCCAGGTGCGCCGCGGCACCAGCACGAGATCGGGCGTGGCCGAGATCCGGCCGGTCAACTCGTCCCACTGGCCGCCGCTCATGAGCGCGTTGGACTGGGCCTGCTCGATCAGGTTCTCCAGGGCCCGGTGCGTCGCGGCGCCCGGCGCCAGCAGGTCACCACGGTCCAGTGTGGGCGGGCCGCTGGCCGCCGGGGCGGCGTAGCGGTAGACCGTGTCGGCCGCCGCCACGAGCAGGCACTCGGGCAGCTCGAGCAGCTGCTCGTAGCGGCGCAACGCCAGGTACGGCGCCCGCACCGCGCCGGTCTCCCATCGCGAGATCTTGCTCTGGCTCGCGCCCTGCGCGTAGAGCCCGCCCCGGAACGCGGCCGCGAACGCCCCGAGCCGCACCCACCGCTCATCGCCGGCGTAGAGCCGGTTGACCCGCAGCAGCCAGGCGACCCGAGCCGCCACGTCGGCGGCGGCCGGCGCGGTCCAGGTGAGTATCCCGGCCGGCTTGGTGCCCGGCGGGCGGCCGCGCGTTGGCCCGGGGACGCGGTCCCGGCGGAGGGTGGACATAGCGAACCATTTATTTCACGCCCACCGGGCCACGGCAATGTGGTGACAAATCTCGACACCCCGAGAGCTTGGGCCCAGCCGAGGTCGGGGCGTGGTCAGACGGGGCTGGTCTGCTCCAGCCAGGCCGCGTAGAGCCGCCCGTACACCGAGTCGGCGTCCCGGACGAGTCGCGCGTGCGGGCCGCGCTGCACCACCCGTCCACGGTCGAAGACGAGCACCTCGTCGGCGGCGCGGGCGGTGGAGAGCCGGTGGGCGATCGCGATCGTGGTGCGGCCGCGGGTCACCGCGTCCAGGGCGCGCTGCAGCCGCACGTCGGTGGCCGGGTCGACGGCGCTGGTCGCCTCGTCCAGCACGAGCAGGTCCGGGTCGGCGACGTAGGCCCGCACCAGGGCCACCAGCTGCCGTTCGCCCACCGAGAGCGCCTCACCCCGTTCGCCCACCGGCGTGGCCAGACCGGCCGGCAACCCCTCGACCCACTCGCTGAGGCCGAGTTCGGTGAAGGCGAGCGCCAGATCCTCGTCGCTCAGCTCGGGGCGGCCGAAGCGCACGTTCTCGGCGACCGTGGTGTCGAAGAGGAACCCGTCCTGCGGCACCAGCATCACCCGCCGGCGCAGGGAGGCGAAGCGTACCCGTGGCAGGGCCATCCCGGAGAGCTGCACGCTGCCGCGGGTGGGATCCATGAGCCGGGTGAGCAGCTTGGCGAACGTGGTCTTCCCGGAGCCGGTCTCGCCGACCACGGCAACCCGGGTGCGGGCCGGTACACCGAGGTCGATGTCGGTGAGCACCTCGGGCCCGTCCGGATAGGCGAAGTGGACACCGGAAAACCGGACCGTCAGCGAGCCCGCCGGCAGGTCCTGCCCGTCCAGGCCGGGGTCGGCCACGTCGGGGGTGAGGTCGAGCACGTCCAGGACGCGCCGCCAGCCGGCCACCGCGTTCTGCGCCTCATTGAGCACCTCCGTGGCGATCTGCATCGGCTGCACAAAGAGCGTCACGAGGAACAGGAACGCGGTCAGCTCGCCCACCGTGAGCCGGCCGCCGACGCCGAGCAGGACGCCGACCACGACCACCGACGCGGTGGCCAGGCCGGAACCCAGCTCGCCGGCCGAGAACGAGGTCACGCTCGTGCGCAGCGCTCGAAACTGAGCCCCCTGGTGTCCGGCGATGGCCTCGTCGAGCCGGCGGGAGGTGCGCCCGGCCACCCCGTACGCCCGGATGACCTCGGCCCCGACCACGCTCTCGCTGATCGCGGCGAGCAGGGCGCCGACCCGCCGGCGCACCTCGCCGTAGCGGCTGGCCAGCCGCCGTTGGAAGAGCCGGATGACCACGACGACGGGCAGGAACGAGGCGTAGACGACGAGCGCGAGCGACCAGGAGTAGAACACCATCACCGCGGTGGTGACCACAATCTGGCCGATGCTCACGAACAGGATCACCCCGCCCCACTGCAGGAACTGGGTGATCTGGTCGATGTCGCTGGTGACCCGGGCGGTCAGCGACCCGCGGCGCTCGGCCTGCTGGTGCAGCATGGACAGGTCGTGGATGTGGCGGAAGGTGCGGGTGCGCACGTTGGCCAGCGCGGTCTCGCTCACCGTGAACAGCCGCCGCATCATCAGGTACGCACAGGTGGTCGTCACCGCGAGGACGCCCAGCGTCACAACCACCACGGTGACGATGACGTCGATCCGCGGGCCGCCCGGCGCCAGCAGGCCGCGGTCGATGCCCTGCTGGATCGCGACGGGTACGGCGGCGCGGCCGATCATCCCGGCCACCGAGAGCGCGAGCGTGCCGCCCAGCCCGACCCGAAGCTCCGGTGAGAGCGCGAGTCCGCGCCGGAGGGTCCGCCAGGGCGACTCCTCGGCCACTACGTCAGGCGTAGCCATCAGACCGCGGCCTCGTCGTAGGCGTGCTCCCGCTCCCGTTCCGCGTCGGCCCGCTCGTACGCGGTGACCAGCTCGGCGTAGCCCGGCACGGTGGCGAGCAGCTTCGGGTGGGTGCCCCGGGCGACCACCCGGCCGTGTTCGAGGTAGACCACCTCGTCGGCGAGCGCGATGGTGGCCCGGCGGTAGGCGACGACGAGGATCGACATGCCCGCGTCCCGCCCGCGCAACCCGGCCAGGATCGCGGCCTCCACCCGCGGGTCGACCGCGCTGGTGGCGTCGTCGAGCACGAGCAGGCGCGGCCGGGCGGCCACCGCCCGGGCCAGGGTGAGCCGTTGCCGCTGCCCGCCGGAGAGCGACGTGCCCCGCTCCCCCACCATGGTGGCCGTGCCGTCGCCGAGCCGCTCGACGAAGCCGTCGGCCTGGGCCAGGCGCAGCGCGGCGTGCACCGCGGCGTCGTCCACGCCGTCACGGCCGAGGGACACGTTGCCCGCCACGGTGTCGTCGAAGACGAACGGCACCTGCGGCACCAGCGCCACCGACCCGGCCAGGTCAGCGGCGGCGAGGTCGCGCAGGTCGAGCCCGTCGAGCCGGATCTCACCCGCCCCGGGGTCGATGAGCCGGGCCGCGAGCGCCGCCACGGTGGACTTGCCGGACCCGGTCGGACCGACCAGGGCGACGGTGCGCCCGGCTGGCAGCTCGAATGTGACGTCGTGCAGCACGTCCGGGCCGCCGTCGTAACGGAAGCGGACGGCGCGGAAGGCCAGCGCGGCCGGTCCGGTCACCGCCAGGTGGTCCGCGCCGTAGCGCATCTCACCGGACGCGGTGAGCACCCGCTGCACCCGATCCCAGCCGACCACGCTGCGGGGCAGCTCGCTGAGCACCCAGCCGATGGCCCGCACCGGGAAGGCCAACACGGTGAAGAGGAAGGCCACGCTGACGATCTCGGGTGCGGTGACGGCGCCCTGGCGCAGCCGGATCACGCCGACCACGAGCACGCTGAGCGTGCCGATGCTGGGCAGCGTGTCGAGCATCGGGTCGAAGAGTCCGCGCACCACGCCGACCCGGATCATCGCGTCGCGCAGCTGGGTGGCCTGCGCCGCGAACCGTTGCGTCTCCTCGCTCTCGCGACCCATCGTCTTGACCACGAGCGCGCCGTCGAAGCTCTCGTGGGCGATGGCGCTGGTGTCCGCGCGTAGCGCCTGAGCCTGCGCCACCCGGGGCGACATGGTGCGGGAGTAGACCACGTTGAGCCCGAACAGGGCCGGGAAGAGGGCGAGCCCGATGAGGGCGAAGGCCCAGTCGACAAAGAAGAGCGAGACGACCGCGCCGACCAGCATGACCATAGTGCCGACCGCGAACGGCAGCGGCGCGATCGGGAACCAGATCGCCTCCACATCGGAGTTCGCGTTCGACAGCAGCGTGCCGGTCGGGTTGCGGTGGTGCCAGGCCAGCGGCAGCTCGAGGTAACGGCGGGTCACCCGGCGCCGGTAGGTGGCCTGGAGGCGGAACTGCATCGCCCCGGCGCCCAGCCGGCGGCCGAAGATGCCGCAGACCTTGAGCAGGCTCAGGCCGAGGATGACGGCCGCACCGACGGCGAGCCCGGCCCGGTCGACCCGACCGGAGCTGAGACTTGGCACCACGACGTGGCCGACGACCGCACCGACCACGTAGGCGCCGGCGATGGTCAGCGCGCCGAAGCCGACGCTGCCGGCGACCGAGAGCGCGAACAGCCGCGGCTCGTGCCGCACGGCCTGCCCGAGCACCCGGAACCCCCGGCGGAGCACGCCCTCCGCACCCGCGCCCACCGGACCTCCCACCTGCTGATCGCCGGGCTTCGCCCGGGTGTCACCCGCGCTCCCCGCACGGCTCCTTACATTCTCACGTTCTGGTTGCTTCAGCCGCATCGGAGGCTGCGCGTAGCATCGCCCGCGGACCGCTCGTGGTTAGCACGGGCACCGTCTTATACCCGGGATGTTGTACACGGTGCCCGTGCTAACCCCCTCGGCGCGGCCTCAGCGGAGGAGGATCGATGACAGACATCGCCGCCGCCGAACGGGCGGCGCTGGCCGACCTGATGGCCAGCGTGGGTCCCGACGCGCCTACTCTGTGTGCCGGCTGGCTCACTCGAGACCTGGCCGCGCACATCATCGCCCGGGAGCGGCGGCCCGACGCGTCCGGCGGCATCATGCTGCGACCCCTCGCCGGTTACCTCAAGCACGTGCAGGACGGCATCGCCACCCGGGACTGGGCCGATCTCGTGGCCGCGGTGCGCCGGCCGCCGTGGTGGAGCCCGATCAGCAACCGATGGCTGGACGAGGCGACCAACCGGATCGAGTTCTTCGTCCACCACGAGGACGTGCGCCGGGCCCAGGACGGCTGGCGGCCCCGGCAGCTCAGCCCGGATGTGTCGGCGGCGCTGTGGCGACGGGTGCGGGCGCTGGCACGCCTGGTGTTGCGCCGCGTCCCGGCCGCGGTCACGGTGGTGGCCCCGGGTTTCGGCGAGGCGCCGGGCGGTCGCGGCGGCCCGCCGGCCCGGCTCGCCGGGGAACCGCAGGAGCTGCTCCTCTTCCTCACCGGCCGCCAGGACCACGCCCTGGTCGAGCTGACCGGGCCAGAGAAGATCACCGAGCGGATGCGCCGCGGCCGCTACGGCATCTGAGCACCCGCGCGGGCGCGTTGTAGAGATACATGTCGATTGAGGTTCATATCGAGCGCCGAGGCCGTAGGTTTAGACCAGGTACCGCGGGTGCAATAAGGACGTCACGAAGGCGTCCGGTGCAGAAATGGGTCCCATATGACACGCGGGTCGCTGGTGGTCGTCGCGAATCGCCTGCCCGTTGATGAACAGATCGCTCCGGATGGTCAGCAAATCTGGCGGCGCAGTCCGGGTGGTCTGGTCAGCGCGCTGCATCCGGTGCTGCGGGAGGCCGAGTCCACCTGGATCGGCTGGGCCGGCGGCATCGACTCGAACCCGTCCGTGCCCGACACCGAAGGCGTTCGGATGCGCAGTGTGGCGCTCACGGCCGAGGATTTCGCGGGCTACTACGAAGGCTTCTCCAACTCCACGTTGTGGCCGCTCTACCACGACGCGGTGGAGCAGCCGATCTATCACCGTCGGTGGTGGGAGGCTTACAAACGGGTGAACCGGCGCTTCGCCGAGGTGACCGCCGAGGTCGCTGAGCCCGATTCGGTGGTCTGGGTGCAGGATTACCACCTGCAGCTGGTGCCGGCGATGGTGCGGGCGCTGCGCTCGGACGTACGCATCGGCTTCTTCCTGCACATCCCGTTCCCGCCGGCCGAGCTGTTCATGCAGCTGCCCCGCCGGGCCGAGCTGCTGCATGGGCTGCTCGGTGCCGATCTCGTGGGTTTCCAGGGCGCGTACGGGGCGCAGAACTTCACCCGGCTGGCCGCGCGCCTGCTCGGCGTGCGTACCCGCCGAAATGAGATCCAGATCGACGGCCGTACGGTGCGCACCGGCGCTTTCCCGATCTCGATCGACGTGGTCGAGATGGAGCACCTGGCCCGCCGCGAGGACGTCATCGACCAGGCCGCCAAGATCCGAGCCGACCTGGGCGAGCCCGAGCGGATCATCCTCGGGGTCGATCGGCTCGACTACACCAAGGGCATCGAGCAACGGCTCAAGGCGTACCGGGAACTGCTCTCGGCCGGCCAGGTGGTGGTGCCGGAGACGGTGATGGTGCAGGTCGCGGTGCCCACCCGGGAGACGGCTGAGCACTACCGCATCCTGCGCGACCGGGTCGAGGCGGCGGTAGGCGGCATCAACGGCGAGTACGGGCGGGTCGGCGTGCCGGCGGTGCACTACCTGTCCCAGTCGTTCGAACCGGCCGAGCTGGCCGCGCTCTACCGGGCCGCCGACGTGCTCACGGTGACCCCGCTGCGCGACGGCATGAACCTGGTGGCCAAGGAGTACGTGGCCGCCCGGGTCGACGGCGGCGGCGCGCTGGTGCTCAGCGAGTTCACCGGCGCCGCGGCCCAGTTGCGCGATGCCTACCTGGTCAACCCGCACGACCTCGACGGGCTCAAGGCGGCCATGATGCGGGCGCTGACCGCACCGACCGCCGACGCCCGGCGCCGGATGCGGGGCATGCGCCGGCATCTGCGCGCCAACGACATCCGGCACTGGGCCGACTCCTACCTGACCGCATTGGGCCGGCCCACCTGATGGGCGCCGGGCCGTCCCAGCTAACCGTGCTGGTCACGGGGCTGGGTAGCCCCTACCCTTCACAACCATGACCGGGACACTGCAGATCCCCTACGCCTCCATTCCGGACATGTTCCTGCAGCGGGTGGCGGCCACGCCGGGTGCGCAGGCGTTTGCCCATCCGAGCGCCGCCGGGCCGGTGTGGCTGAGCTGGCGGCAGGTGGGCGAGCGGGCCTGCGCCATCGCGGCCGGCCTGCACGGGCTGGGTGTGCAGCCGGAGGATCGGGTGGCCATCGCCGCCAACACCCGGGTCGAGTGGATCCTCGCCGACCTCGGCATCATGTGCGCCGGCGCGGCGACCACCACCGTCTACCCGACCACCGAGCCCAAGGATGCGGTGTTCATCCTGCGCGACTCCGGCTCCCGGGTGCTGATCGCCGAGGACGAGACCCAACTGGCCAAGGTGGCCGATGAGGACCTGCCTGGGCTCACCCACGTCGTGCTCATCGACGGCGACGCCGCGGCGGCCCGCGCCCGCGTACCCGTCCTCTCCCTCACCGAGCTGGAGCAGCGCGGCGCCCGCGCCCTCATCGACGATCCCGAGGTGGTCACCCGCATCGCCGCCGCGGTGCGCCCCGATCAGCTGGCCACGCTCATGTACACCTCGGGCACCACCGGCACCCCCAAAGGGGTCGAGCTGCTGCACGGCGGCTGGTGCTGGGAAGGCGTGGCCCAGGCCGAGCAGGGTGTGCTGCACCCCAGCGATCTGCAGTACCTGTGGCTGCCGCTGTCGCACTCGTTCGGCAAGACGCTCATCTGCGGCGTCATCCATGTCGGCCTGCCCACCTATGTGGACGGTCGCATCGACAAGCTGGTCGAGAACCTGGGCCAGGTCAAGCCGACGCTGATGTGCGCGGCCCCGCGCGTCTACGAGAAGGTCTACAACCGGGTGGTCACGACCGCCCGCGAGGCCGGCGGCCTGAAGTGGAAGATCTTCAACTGGGCGTTCGCCATCGGCCGTCAGGTCTCCGCACTGCAGCAGCAGGGCAAACAGCCCACCGGCGGGCTGGCCCTGCGCCACCGCCTCGCCGACCGCCTGGTGTTCACCAAGATCCGTAACCGCCTGGGCGGCCGCATCCGGGTGCTCGTCTCCGGCGCGGCGCCGCTCAGCGCCGAGATCGCCGAGTTCTTCCACGCCGCCGGCCTGACCATCCTCGAGGGCTACGGGCTGACCGAGACCTCGGCCGGCGCCTTCGTCAACCATCCGGACAGCTTCAAGTTCGGCACCGTGGGCAAGCCCATGGGCGACCTCGAAGTCAAGATTGCCGAGGACGGCGAGGTACTGCTGCGCGGCCGGCCGGTGATGCGCGGCTACCACAACCTCACCGAGGAGACTGCGAACTCGTTCACGCCGGACGGGTTCTTCAAGACCGGCGACATCGGCGAGATCGACGCCGACGGCTTCCTGCGCATCACCGACCGCAAGAAGGACCTCATCAAGACCTCGGGCGGCAAGTACGTGGCGCCGACCCACATCGAGGGTCTGTTCAAGGCGATCTGCCCGTACGTCTCGCAGGTCATGGTGATCGGCCAGGCGCGCAACTTCTGCACCATGGCGCTGACCCTCGACCCCGACGCGATGCAGGCCTGGGCCGCCGGCGGGCCGCTGGCCGGCAAGGCGTACGCGGACATCGTCACCTCACCCGAGGCCGAGCAGATGGTCGCCGGCTACGTCAAGGAGCTCAACGATCGACTCAACCGGTGGGAGACCATCAAGCGGTTCACCATCCTGCCGCGGGACCTC
>JBLNGJ010000551.1:0-6796 GCA_050264675.1 Micromonosporaceae bacterium | reverse complement strand
CCGAAGGTGCGGCTGGACTTCGGCCCGCACGAGGCCGCGGCGGCGGCGAGCACGGTGGTGGAGCCCAACCCGTCCCGCTACGCCAACGACCTCACGATGGAGCTGCCGATCTTCCGCGAGTTGGAGTCGGCCTGGTTCCGGGCCGGCGACGACACCGAGGACGCGGCGAGCGCCGGCGCCGGTAAGGGCCGGCCGGGCGGCGGCAACGGCCGGGCTGACGAGGCGGCGACGACTGGTGGCACGGCGGGGACGGCGACGGATACCGACTCCGCGGGTGCCCCCGGCGGCGCGGACGAGGTATCGTGGCGCACCGTCGCCGATGACGGCTGGGTCGCCGCGATGGCGGCGTCCGAGCCGCAGGACGGTGGTACGACTGAGACCGGGCTGCCCCGACGGGTGCCGATGGCTCAGCTCGTGCCGGGTGGAGTGGAGAGCGCAGCGGCCGGATCGGAGCGGCGGACACCGGAGGCGGTGCGCGGGCTGCTCTCCGCCTACCACCGCGGAGTACAACGCGGCCGCAGCGCTGGCGGAAAGTCGCCTGAGTCCACGACGACCGAATCGCAACCCGCGCAGGGTGGCAAGGAGCAGGAGGCATGACAACTACGCAGGATCTTGGTTGGCTCCTCGCCAACTTCGCCGACCGCGTGCATGGAGTGGCGCACGCCATCGCGGTCTCCGCCGATGGCCTGTTGCTCGCCTCCTCCCGCGACCTCCCCCGGGACCGGGGCGACCAGCTGGCGGCGATCGCCTCCGGCCTGGTCAGCCTGACCCAGGGCGCGGCCCGCTGCTTCGATGGCGGTGCCGTGTTGCAGACCGTGGTGGAGATGGACAACGGGTTCCTCTTCTTGATGTCCATCTCGGACGGTTCGTCGTTTGCGGTGCTTGCGGCCCGTAGTTGCGATGTGGGCCAGGTTGGTTATGAGATGGCGTTGCTCGTCGACCGGGTCGGCGAGGCGTTGACGCCGTCACCGCGTTCGGCCGCCCCGGTGATGGGCTGACGGCCGGCTTGGCGAGTAACTGACCTGATGGCATCAGGCCGCGGGCGACCGCGGTGAATGAACCGGCGATGACCGGCGTACGAGCGGGAGGAGGTGACTGGCGATGGACAGCTCAGGCGAGGAACCGACGGGTGCGTTGGTGCGTCCGTACGCCGTCACCGGAGGCCGCACTCGGCCCCGCTTGGAGATCGCCATCGAAGCGTTGGTGGAGACCACGGCCCGCGGGCGTTCCCGGGATGGGCTTTCGCCCGGGCGCGAGCAGCAGTACATCGTGACGCTCTGCGATGGACGCCTGCAGTCCCTGGCCGAGATCTCGGCCCGGATGCAGCTGCCGTTGGGCGTGGCCCGGGTGCTGGTCGCGGACATGGCCGCAGACGGTCTGGTCGCGGTGTACGAGCCGACCTCGCTCGACGGAAACGACGCGGTGGGCACAGAATTGCTAGAGAGGGTGCTGAGTGGACTACGCAAGCTCTGACATGACGCACCGTCCGCCGTCGGGTCGGGTGACGTCGGCGAAGATCGTCATTGCTGGCGGCTTCGGCGTCGGCAAGACGACGCTGGTTGGATCGGTGTCGGAGATCACTCCGTTGACGACGGAGGCGATCATGACTTCGGCCGGGGTGGGGGTGGACGACATCCGGCAGGTGCCGGGGAAGACGACCACCACCGTCGCGATGGACTTCGGCCGGATCTCCATCGACCACGACCTGATCCTCTACCTGTTCGGCACACCCGGCCAGACGCGTTTCTGGTTTATGTGGGACGAGCTGGTCAGAGGGGCGATCGGTGCTGTGGTCATGGTCGACACCCGCCGCCTGGCCGACTGCTTCGCCGCGATCGACTTCTTCGAACACCGAAGGCTGCCCTACCTGGTGGCGATCAACTGCTTCGACGGCGTGCAGTACCACGAGGCGACCGATGTCCGCGAGGCGCTGGCCATCTCACCCGAGGTGCCGGTGCTCAGTTGTGACGCCCGGATCCGGGAGTCCACCAAGCAGATCCTGATCGCCCTGGTGGAGCACGTTCTGTCGCTGCGCCGTCGGGCCACCGCGCCCGCCTGATCGCCCCAGCCCTGATCGCCGCCGCACCGTCAGGATGGGCTGAAAGCAGGATCCTGCCCCCTACCCGTTTCGCGAAGGGGCTCGATCCAGAAAACTGTCCCACCGGACGCTGGGGTGGGGCGGCGGTCTCAGCGGATGTTGGCGATGAGCGGCGTGATGTTGCGCGCGAACTGAGCCACCTCGAAGCCCAGCCGCTCCCGATCCGCGTCCCGGTTGGCCAGCACGGTCAGCCCGACCCGGGAGCCGACCGGCGCCGAGAGCAGCATCCCGCCGTACATCTCCACCAGCACGTGGCGGGGCGCCCCAGTGGTCATCATCATGCCGGCGCCGTCGGCGATACTGAGCAGCCCGGCCCCGATCGTGGCGAGCTGGTCGGCCCGGGTCGGCGGCAAGCCGGCCGAGACCGCGACGACCACTCCGTCCACGGTGGCGAGCACCGCGTGGGCCGAGCCGGGCGAACGGGCGAGCATGCCCTCCAACAGGGAGTTGAGATTGCTCGTGTACGTCGCGACGGCCGCGTTCACGGGCGCCGGACCCGCTGGTCGGCCTCGCGGGAGCGTTGCTCACGGTTGAACTCCCAGGCCGCCCGGTCCCGCTGGCCCACCGCGAAACCGCCGATCTCCTGTCCGCGGCGCCAACCGCGGAAGTAGCCGGTCGTGTGGGCGGCGATCGACGCGGCATCACGCACGATCCGAAGCGGCCGCGGTGGCGGCAGCACCGACCCCGGCACCAGGTTCGCCTGCGGCACCCGCCGAGGCAGCCCGGCCATCGTCTCGGCCCCCACCGCCGGGCGGGAGGCCTGCTCGGCGCTACGCCAGCCCTCGTCGGCCTGCTCGCCCCAGTCCGCGCCGAGCGCGTCGACCTGGTTCTCCTCGTCGTACTGCGTGAACCAGGCCGAGGACGCGGTCTCGCTGAAGATCAGCAGGTCGCCGTCGGCGGCGTGGCCGCCGTTGGAGCCGTTCGTGCCGTTCGTGCCGGTCGTGCCGTTCGTGCCGCTGGAGCCGAACGCTGCGGTCGAACCGGATCCCTCCGGGCGCCCGGGGGTGTAGGTCGTGCCACCGCTGGCCCCGGCGTACCCGTTGCCCGAGCCGCCGTTCCCGACGCCCGACAGACCCGCACCCGGCAGGTAAGTGTTGCCTCGGTTGCCCTCGCCGTCGATGACCCGCAGCGCCGGCGGCTCGAAGTACGGCTCCCGCAGGCGGTCGAAACCGATCGGGTCGGTCAACGGGTCGGCGGCCGACTCGACCAGCCGCAGCGACGGCGGGTCGGCCGGCGGGTCTGGCCAGGGTGGCGGCACTCGGCCCGGCGAGACCGGCATCGACGAGACCGGCGGCAGCGCCGGCGAGAGCGGTGCGTTGAGCGGGTCGAGGTCGAAGGAGGTCAGGAACGGCCCAGGCGAGACCGGCGGCACGGCGTAGTCGCTGTCGCGTGCGTCGGTCGGCCAGTCTTGCCGGGAACCCGGCGGCGGGTAGCCCGGCTCGGGTCGCGGACCGGGGATGGCTGTGGAGCTGTAGCCCCGCTCGGTCTCGAACGCGGCGACGTAGCCGGGGTTGGTGCCGAAGCCGGGACCGGGCTGAAGGCTCGCCGCGGCGGCGTACGCCGGTTCGTAGGCCGGCGGATACGGCGCCGCACCCACTCCGGCGGCGGCCGCGCTCGCCGCGCTCCGGCGTGGGCTCAGGCGGCTCGGCGGCACCTCCGCCGCCGGGGTCGGCGGGGTCGGCGGGGCGGCCGGCCGGGCGCCGGGCGGACCGAAGGGGCTCATCGGGTGGATCGGGGCCGTGGCGCCCAGCCGTTCGGCGAGCGTGCCAACGAGCGCGATGGCGGCGGCGTCGCAGGCGCGTACCGCGGCCACCGCGTGGCGCACGGTGGCGGCCACCATCGGGGCCAAGGCTCGCTGGGCCGGTCGCTGCGGCAGATCGCTGATCGCTACCCGCAGGGCGGTGATCGCATGGCTCGCGGCCGCCGGGTCGATCAGTCCGGTGCCGGTGAGCTCACGGATCAGGTCGCCGTCGAATGTGTGGTCAGTCATCGGGTCGGCGACCAGGCTCGGCTCGGGCAGCGCATCCAGCACGGCCAAGGGCACGCCTTCGGCCGGATCGGGGTACGCGCGGAGCGCGGCCGGGTAGAGCTCACGCAGCACCTCGCGCCGGGCGGCCGCGGCCGCCTGCCGGCCGGCGGTCACCGCGGCGTGGGCGGCGAGCACCGGCTTGAGCGCGCTCAGGTCGGGTGACGGGTTGCGGGCGATCGCCGAGATGGCGCCGGCCTGCAGCGCCCGGGCCAGGCCGACCGCCCGCCGCAACGCCGGCGGAGCCTGGCGTTCGGTCGGGGACGAGTCGTCGGTGAAGTGCTCGGCGAAGGTCTCGGTGGTGCGGTGGTCGGCGATGCCCAGCGGCCGGCCGACGGCCATGAGGAGCTGGGTCACCAGGTGGTTGGCGTGGTCAGAGGCGACCGCGACCGGCGATCCGTCGGAGCGCTCCGCGAGCATCGTGCCGAGATGGGCGTATCCCGCCGGGTCATCGCCGAACTCCTGGATGTCCATCAGGCGACCGGAGTCGTCGACGACCGCGGCCGTCAGTTGTGACTCCACATCGGCGGCGGCCAGACCGCAGTACATCCGCACCATCGCCACGCGTCGTCCACCTCCCCGAATGTGCCCGACCGCGACCTGCAGGTGCGGATCGCCGCCGTTGGTCATGCTGTTGTGACCTTGCTGTTGTGACCTTGCTATCGTGCCGTGCTTTTCGGTCCGGCGCTATCGACTGATACTCCCGAGTAGGCGCTCAGTCACGCCAGTCGACGATCGCCGAGATCTTGCCGATGATCGTGCGCCAGCCTAGTGCCGCCTGCTGCGCAGCGACCTTGCGGAGCTTGCGGCGCGCCAGGAACCCACCCACGCCGCCGGCCTGGGTGGCGCGCAGGGCCTCGTCGAGGTTGTCCAGCGGCGAGCCGGGCGAGAGCGCGGTGATGACCGGCTCCAGGCGCATCGCGTAGCCCACATCGCGGGCGATCTCGCCCGCCCTGACGATCATCACCGGGTCCCATGCGTCGGCCCCGCCGCGCAGGTTCTCCACGACGAGATCAAGGCCGTAGCTGTCGTCCTCGAGCGGCACAATGTCGGCCGCGCCGACCCGCCGGCTCAGCTCAGCCCAGGTGTCGAGCTGGGTCAGGTCGTGCTCGGCGCCGGAACGGACGAACTCGACCAGCTTCTCGGCGGAGTGGAAGAGGTAGATCCGGCCACCCCGGCCGAGGAAGACCGGCACCTCCTCGTCGGCGGTGTCAGCGTCCTCGTCCTCGTCTTCTTCCTCGGCGAAGTCCGCCTCGTCGAACTCGTCCTCGTCGGCGTCCTCGATCTGGTCGACCTCATCGACGTCGCCGGCCGCGCTGTCGTCGACGTCGCCCTCACCGCCTGGGCGCCGCTGAGCCGCGACCGCCGCGGCGGCGGCGTGGAAACCACTGTGGTCTTCCGCCCCGGCGCGCTCGGTCTGGTCGAGGTCGCTGCTACGCCGGTACGCGCGCAGGGTGAACCCGACGCCGGCCGGCAAGGCGATCTCCACCGGGTCGACCCGGACGGCAGACCAGAGGGCGTCGGTGGATTCGGCGCGGTCGGTAGAACCCTCCGGCCCACCGGTGGCATCGCCGGCGCTGTCGCGACCAGGCGACCGGGCCACGGCGACCTCCGCGGGGGTTGGGGCTGGGTGCACCAGCCAGACGAGCACGGCCAGCTGGGTTGACCAGCCGCACGACTACCGCCGCCGGCGGGTGCGGCCGGCGACTTAGCGCACACCCTAGTCTCTCGGAAAGCTGACCCGTCGCACACCCTGGGCGACGCAACTTAAGGATGATCTAAGGTTGTTGACCGCGGTCGCTGGCTACAGGCCTTTCGGGTGCCAGACCGTCTTGGGTTCCAGCGTGGCGAGCATCCGGCCCAGACCCGGTGGGTCGGTCCAGTTGAGCGGCTCGGCGGCGGGCCGGATGACCCGCTTGAGGTTCTCCGCAGCGGTCTCCTCCAGGCGGGTGGCGAGCGCGGCGTCGGTCACGCCGGCGAGGTCGATGGCGTTGACGTCCATGTGCCCGGCCAACCACGGCGCGGTCTCGGCGACCCGGCCGGTGAGCAGGTTCACCACGCCGCCGGGCAGGTCGGCGGTGGCGAGCACCTCGGCCAGGGTGATCGCCGGCAGCGGGCGCTCCTCGCTGGCCAGCACCACCGTGGTGTTGCCGGTGACGATGGCCGGGGCCACCACACTGACCAGGCCCAGCAGCGATGGCTCGGCTGGGGCCACGATGCCCACGACGCCGGTGGGCTCGGGCGCGGTGAGGTTGAAGAACGGCCCGGCAACCGGGTTCGCGTTGCCGTAGACCTGGGCCACCTTGTCTGACCAGCCCGCGTACCACACCCACCGGTCGATGGCCGCCTCGACCTGGGCCTCGCCCGCCGCCCGGTTCAGCCCTTCGCTGTCGCGCACCTCGGCCACGAACTGGGTTCGCCGCCCCTCGAGCATTTCGGCCACCCGGTAGAGGATCTGACCGCGGTTGTACGCGGTGGCGCCACCCCAACCCGGCTGGGCGGCCCGGGCCGCTCGTACCGCGTCCCGCACGTCCTTACGCGAGGCCTGGGCGGCGTTGGCCAGGAACTCCCCGGTCGCCGATGTGACCACATAGGAGCGTCCCGACTCGCTGCGCGGGAAGGCGCCGCCGATGTAGAGCTTGTAGGTCTTGCGTACGCCGACCCGCCGGGCC
>JBLNGJ010000550.1:0-4917 GCA_050264675.1 Micromonosporaceae bacterium | reverse complement strand
GAGTCGGCCATCTCCTCCAGGAACCGGCCGGTGGCCCCACCGAACCGTTCAAACTCGTGGGAGAACTGGGTCGCCAGCGGCAGCGACGCCTTGACCGCGGTGGACAGGCCCGGGGTCAACGCCCGCACAAACCCGGACACGCCCTCGCCGAGGGGTTCTACGGTGGTGGCCAGATCGGTGAAGATCTTACGGATGGGGCCGGCTTCGGCCTTCCACTCCGCACCCCACGACTTGGCCACGTTCAGCAGCGGCTTGACGAACGGGCCGCTCGCGTCGCCCAGCTCGGCGAACACGTTGGTGCCCAGATCCTTCCACGCCGCCCGGACCCGGGTGTCCTGCGACGCGAGGGCGATACCGCCGATCACCCCGCCGGTCCCGACCGTGCCGAGGACCGCGGACGCGACCACCCCCCCGAGGAACGGTGCCAGCGCCGCGGTGGCGGCGACACCGGCGCCGATCAGCGGCCCCGGCACCCCACCGATGCGGGGGATCACGGCGAACAGGTTACCGCCACCGGCCGGGCCGCTGATCTCCTTACGGACCCGTTCCAGTTGGGCCAGGAACGCCTTCTCCCGGCGCAGGTCACCGAACAGGGTCCGGTCGCCGGTGCGGGTGAACTGCGCCGACAGGTCCTTGATCCGCAGATGGGTGCGGGAGATCTGCGACTCGAGGCTGTGCATGTCCCGTTCGAGGGCCTTGGTCGAGTCGCCGAACCTGTCGGCCCCGTCCGCGGCCCGGTCCAGGTCGTTGGCGGTGTCGAGCAGCGCATGACCGGAGCGCTGTTCCCGCAGGTTCAGGATCAGGTCGCGGATAGGCACCGGCTCACCCCCGCTTCGCGTCCACGTACTCGGCGGCCAGCTCGAACAACTCGTGCGGCATGTCCCAGATCTCCCGCCACCACGCCAACCCCGGCAGGTGGATCAGGAACGGGATGATCTGGCTTTTGATCTCGGCTTCGATGTCGCGGTGCCGGTCGAGCTCGGACTGGGAGAGCTCGTGGATGGGTCGTGCCCCGGCGCTTTTCCCTCCTCACGCTCCGGCGGGTCCTCGTCGCGGATGGTGCCGACCCCGTCGAAGTCGAACTCCAACGTTTCGATGTCGACCTCGACGCCGATGCGGCGCAACCCGATCCACACCAGCCCCGTCCACGCCAGCGGGTCGGCGTTGTCGCCCTTGCGGTCCTCGGCGAGGAGTACTTCCCGCCACAGCGCCGGGGTTTTGAACCCGAGCCTGACCAGCCCCAGAGCCTCCCGGTTGGTCACCGAGAACACGTCCACGGGCAGGTCCTCGTCGACGCCGAGCCGTTTACGGTCGGCGTCGGTCAGGCGCAACTTAGGCACGGGCGATCATCTCCAGATAGCGGCGGTGGGCTTCGTCGGAAGCCCGGTAGACCTGCTCCCACGTCCGGGCGGCGGGGCGGGTGACGAACCCCGGCCGTACGGTCGTGACCTTCCACGGGCTGCCCCGCCGGCCGAACACCGGGTGACGGAGGTTGCCGTTGTTGACCGCCCGCACATCCCGCAACTCGACCTTGCCGCGGGCGTGTACCCGGGCCTGCAGCACGGTCGCGCCCGGCCCGCCGGTGCGGACGGTCACCTTGACCGCCCGGCCCATCAACGCCGCATACCCGCCGGCCTTCGGCAGGGTGGCTTTCGCCTCGACCTTGATGGCCTGTTCCAGCGGTTTGACCGCCACCCGTTGGGCTTTGCGGCGTTCCCGTTCCAGATCCCCCAGGGCGGCGCGGCGCAGCAGCGTCGCCACATAGCGCATCTCGGTGCCGCCGGTGAGCAGCAGCCCAGCCATCAGCCCTGCAGCTGGATCTGGCTGGCCGCCTCCCACGCGGAGGAGACCGTGACCGCGCCGGTGACGGTGGCGCCGAAGTTGGCGTCCGGGTTGATGGTGCCGAAGAAGTACCGGGTGGCGAGGTTCGCGTTCGGGTACAGGTAGAACTTGCGGGCGACCCCGTCGACCGCCGCCGTGTAGGTCTGGTTGGTGGTGTCGTCGTAGAAGCCGGTGAACGAACCGGTGGCCTCCGGCAACCCCATCACGGTGGTTTTGTTGGCGTCCCCGAACGCCGTCACGTCGATCTTCGGGGTGCCGAAGTTGATGGTCCATTCTGCCTGGTACGCCAGAGGCGAAGCGTCAGCGCCGGAGGCGTGACCCAGGTAGATCCGGGCGTTACGGCCCGCTTGGCGTCCGACGGCTGGCATGTGATCTCCTACCTACTCCAACATCGACAACAGTTGCGCCGCATAGTGTTTGAACGTCCGCTCGGCGACCGCCTCGCGGGCCCCGGCGGCGGCCTTGTCCCGCTCGTCGGGGTGGGTGAGCCACCACCGCAGCAGCTCCGACGCCTCCTGCGGTGAGGTGAAGGTGGGCAGCATCGGGAACAGCTCGTCACCCTCGGGTCGCGGGTCGCGCAGGAACGGCAACCCGACCGCCGCCATCTCGATCTCGCGGGGGCTGCACGCCCACCCCTGCGACAGTTCAGGCCGTTGCGACTCGCGCCGGTACAGGTTCAAACCCACCCGCGCGCTGCGGTACACCTGCACCGTTTTGACGTTGTCCAGACAGTCATCGACGTGGGTGACCACATACGGGGCCAGCGGCGAATCCTCACCCACCAGCGTCCAGTTACCGGCCAGCAGCACATCCACACCGGCCAGGTCCATCCGCTCGAAGAACTCCACCCGCGACGGGAACCCGGTGCCGACAAACCCCAGGTCACACTCGAGCGCCGGCACGGCCGGGCCGGGGGTGTGCAGGCCGGGCCGGTAGGCGTGCGGCACATACACCGCCTTGCCGTGCCGGGCGTAGTCCTCGATGCCGGTCGGGTCGTCGAGCAGGTTGATGTCCGCGTACGGGGCCAGTTTGAGCTGCTTGTCGTTCTCGTACGGCACTTCGGTGTAGGCGACCACGGTGCGGGTGCCGGAGCGGCGGGCCCGGTCGAGCAACTGCGGCGGGACGAAGAACCCGGAGATGACCAGCAGCACGTCGGGGCGGGCCTTGTACAGGGTGGCGTAGAGGCCGTTGATGGCCAACTCGTAGGCCTGGTCACCGGTCAGGTACGGCACGAACGTGTGCTCGGAGACCTGTTTGAGCGCCGAGGAGTAGAACGTGAGCCGTTCGCTGAGGTTGTACTCAATCGCATGCTGGCCGAGCTCTTTGAGGGCTTCGCACCAGCCGACGTAGACGTCCTGAACCGAGAAGGCGGGCCCGGGGGCCGCGACAACCCACCTCACCCGTAGACCTCGACGACAAGCTCGGCCCCGTAGTAGGGGACGCCGGCCCACTCGACATCCCCGTACCCGCGGGCGCCGGTCACCTTGCAGTCGGACGCGGTCCCACCCAGGGTGGGGTCGGTGTACACGGCGGCGCGGACCGAGGTGGCGCCGGTGCGGTCGAGGTAGCCCAGCAGGGCGGCCTGGCCGGTGCGGGCGTCCGCGGAACCCATCAGGATCTTCAACACGAGCCGGAAGTCGTCGCGGCCGTCGAAGGTCACGTCGTAGTCGAGGAAGTCCTCCGGCGCCGGCAGGACGATCAGGCAGGGCGGGTTGGGCGAGTCGACCCCGAACGCGTAGGTGCGTCCGGCCAGGACATCGGTGCCCATGCCGGTCTTGATCGTGGCGGCGGCACCTTCGACCACGTCGGCGAGGTTACTCATGCCATCAGCACCGGGCGGAGCACGTACCGGGCGAGTTTCTTCGCGGCCATCGGGTTGTCCCGCACCCGGATCGGGCCGAACTGGTCGAACGACGCCACCCCGAACGGGGCGCCTTTCGCCTTGAACGTCTCACTGGCCAGGATCTTGCAGGCTTCGGCGACCGGCGCCGGGACCGACGCCCACCCCCATCTGGCGGTGACCTGCACCGTCGGCCAGCGGCTCGCCGTGAACGACGAGTTGGTCGACACGATGCGGTAGTAGGGCCAGCCGGCCACCCCGTCGACGATGCCGTTGAGGGGTTCGAGTGTGTAGTCGGCGGTGGTCAGGGTGGTGGGGTAGGTGCCGTTGTCGCCGGTCGCGATGATCAGGCCGGTGGTGGTCCAGAAGTCGTCGACTTTGACCAGGTCGGCGGTCGTGGGCCGGTAGATCCGGGCGGTGGCGGTGGTGTCGGCGTAGAACCGGCGCCCACAGTACGAGTCGATCTCCCGGGATACGGAGGCGATCGCGTCGGCGAGCAGATCGTCCTCGACCGCGTCGGCGGTCGCGGTCGCGGAAGTGTTCGGGAACGCGTAACGCTTGAGCTGGTCGACGGTGATGTAGGTGGGGGTGGCCGGGTTCTGGGCGGAGAACCCGCCGGCGGCCACGTCGACGACAGCCCCCGACATGGTCCACACGTAGGTCCACGGGCCGGCGGTGTCGACGGTGACGTTGGCGGTGTACACGCCGGTGGACGGGTGGCTGACGGTGGGGGCGGGGGTGACCAGGGTGCCGTCGGGTTTGGTGACCGCCACGGCGACGGTGGCGTCGGTCAGGGTGCCGTTGACCCGCACCTCGTGGCGTAGCTGGGCCTGGTCGCCCACGTCGTAGACGCTCACGTCACCTCCGCGTTGATGTCGGTTGCGGTGAGCAGCGCCCCCCGGGTGGTGGTGGACGTGACCGGCCGGGTGAAGGTTGCCGTGGTGCGGATGGGGATGCTGATCGGCGGTTCCGAGGTGAACAGGACCTCAACGGTCAGGTCACCGGCGATCTCGACGATCCAGTTCTGGCCTGTCTCGGCTGTGCCGGTTGTCGCGGCGGTGACCGCCAGGTCCCCGGACGCCGGCAGGTCCAACGCCGCGGTGCCGGACAGGCCGGCGTCGAGGGCCTGGTCTCCGGTGATGGCGACCTGGCCGGGACTCGCCACCTCCGCGGTGCCGGTCAACGTCACGGTCACCGGCGCGTTGCCGTTGACCGCCACATCTGCCGCAGCCGTG
>JBLNGJ010000549.1:0-3262 GCA_050264675.1 Micromonosporaceae bacterium | reverse complement strand
GACCGCGCCGCTTGGGGCTTGATGCCGCCGCGTGCCGGCGGGCGATCAGGTCGCGGTGCCACTTGAGGATCGTGTCGGGCTGCACCAGCAGCCGCAGACGCCGCCGGCTCGGGCGTGCCAGCGGGTGGAGCAGGGCGGCCAGCCATGCCCGATCGACCGGCTCGAACCGGACCCGCTGCCCGTCGAGTTGGCGCTGCAACACGGCCAGCTGATGACGCAGCGACAGGATCTCGATGTCTTTGTCGCGGTCGCCACCCGGTAGCAGGCGCAGCAGCGCGAACGCGTTCGTGACGCCCAGATACGCCAGCCGAAGCAGCACAAGCCGGCATCATGGCTTAGTCACCGACGACGATCAACACGGAGGCCGACAAGCACCCCAAGATCGAACCCTCGGCCGAACTGGCCCCTACCAGCGCAGACGCATTAGTCGGCAAGCACAGTGCTGCGGGCAGGCTCAACGACGCTCGACGAGGGGGAGCGTCGGACGCGGGGCTTCCTCGTCGCTGTCGACGTCCTCGCTCTCGATGACTACGACGGATATGACGCGGTCGCCCTCCTCGAACAGCAGACCCAGCTCGCGCAGGCCACTGAGCCGACGGCCAGTCTCGGCGGGGTCGAGCCCGAGGTCGGCGGCGAGCCGCGCAGGGCGCAGCGGCGAGGAGAGCCGGCGCAGGATGGCCACGCCCACCTCATCCACCGGGTGCTGCCTGACCGTGCCGTAGCGCGAGTCGTAGACCACGCTGCGGTCGCCATCGTCGGTGATGAGGGCCAGGCGCGGAACGCCGGCCGTCGTTCCCGCCCGCCACCGTTGGTTCCACTGGGTGGTCAACTCGTCGAGCTGCCCGCGCCAGGTAGCGGCGTTCACCATGTACGGCGAGACGTTCTCGTCGGCGAAGAAGTACGCGAAGTTCGCGATCCCCTCGTCCCCGAATGGATAGATCAGTCCATAGAAGTCCATCGGCTTCAGATTCAGGCCGTACTCGTCGGCCTTGGCGAGGTATGGGCTGTACCGATCGAACCGCACCATGTAGACACCCGACGGCGGGGGGAGGTGGAACAGCAGCGGAATGTCCTTCGCGTACTTACGGTAGACCGCCTCCTGCTCGCCGGGGAAACCGATCAACAGGTTCCAGGCCGGTTCGATGTCGTGCCGTAGGCAGCTCTTCAGGAACTGGATGTTCTGAAACGATGTCGTCCCCTTGCCCATGAGCGCGAGCGTCTCGGTGGCCAGCGACTCGATGCCCGGCTGCACGCGGTTCACCGCACCGCGCGCCATGATCTTGAGGTCATGCTCCGACACGGGCACCTTGACCTCGAAGAAGATCGACGCGTTCGCCGGCGGGTCGAGGTGGGCGAAGACGTCGCGCGGGTAGTTGCGCGGCATGATGTTGTCCGTGCAGGCGTAGGTGGTACACCAGGGTGCGTAGCTGAAGAGGGTTTCCAGCTGCTTGCGGGCCAGTGCCGCCTCCATCGTGCGGTAGTTCATAGTGAGGCCGTTGAGCCCGCAAAACGTGCAGTGCGACCGCTGACCCCACCAGCATCCGCGGGAGGTCTCGAAGTAGAGGATGGGTTCGGTACCGGCGGCGACAGCGTCGCTCAGCGTGCGGTTGCCACGCAGCGACGCGACGAAGTCCGCGTAGTACGGCTCGATGAAGTCGTCGATGTCCCGATCCCGGCCGACGCGCGCGGACAGGGCCGGGTCGTCACAGTTGCGTGTGGACAGCACACCCGGTATCGCGTGCAGCCCTTCCCGGTCCTCGGCGAGGAGGTGCCCGACGAAGTCAGGGAACGTGTGGAGAGCGGGACCGGAGAAGACGAAATCGATGGCTGGCGTACCGGCCACGATCTCGCGTCCCATCGGTGGCTCGCAGTTGGCTCCACCCATGACGGTCAGCGCCGCCGGATTTCGATCCTTGATCAGCCGGGCGACGGCGATGCTGGCGGTGGTCTGGGCGAACATCGAAGTGAGTCCGACGAGGTCGAAGGATGCCAGCTCATAGCGATCGATGAGGCTCTCGCAGAACCCGCGCAGCTCCCGGCGCCGGTCGAGGATGTGGGCCCGGAATTCATTCCATTGCTTGCCCAGGTAGTACCTGTGAAAGTAGGTCTGGGAGTTCTCCGGCAGCTCTGGAAAGGCGATGTCGCGGAAGAGCCAGTCGCCGAGCCCCGTGGTCAGATGGTCGACGTGGCCGGCCAACGCCGTGTAGCTCGACACGTCGAAGAAGTCAGCGATGTCCTGGTTGAGGTAGAACACCTGGACGTGGACCTCGTCGCCGTGTTCGCGGCGAACGAGCGCCGCGAGCTGGCTCAGTGCGAACGACGGGCGGTGCCAGTCCGCGAATGGCATGTTGACAAGGGCGACTCGCATGTCGTTTACCTCTCGTCCGTAACCGTCGCCGCAGCGAACGATGGCTGGTTCAACCCGGGTGTCGCGGGGACCCCCGTCACGGTCTGCGCGTCGTACCGTCGCTGCACGCGGGTCAGCGCTGACAGCAGTTGCGACGACGTCATGTGGGGCGGGCGGGCCTTCCCCGGCGGGAACGGCACCGGCATCGATCCCGCCTGAGCCCATTCGAGACGGCCGTCCGGGGCGATGTAGCTCCGCGACCGACCGGCATTGTCCGGATGCGAGCAGTCGAACCCGTCGAGGTACCCGCGGGTGAAGGCGCGCGCGAGACCGGGGCCTACGGCCTCGTCGAAATCAAGCACCGCCGCAACGAGGGACCGGGCTTCCCGGTAGAGGCCGGTGTCCCCGTCCGGGTACTGGGGCGCCGCCACGTTCTCCGCGACGGTCGGAATGCGATGCGCCTCCGCCGTGGTCTTGACGATGAGCCGGTCCGCGCCCGCGGCCGCCCGTGGATACACGCCCACGCCTGCCTGCGGGCCGGGCTGTTGTCGAGCCATGAAGACCGCCCTTCGCGAGTCTCGTCCTCCCACCCGGGCCGTCATTCCGATCGCCGGCCAGGGCGAGAGGCGCAACGATGTTCGGTGCGTGTACAGGCATTGCCCCGACCGCGAGCCCAGGGCTGGTCGTCGAGGTAGAAGTTGGGGCGTTGCTCGGTCTCGTCGTAGTAGCGGTGGAAGACCGGCGTGATGCCACCCGAGACGGGGGAACGATCCAGCTCCAGTCGGCGGACACGATGCGGCCGTTGTGCTCCTCCCGGGCCAGGTGGGCGAGGAAACGGCGGGACTCGGTGTGGTGGTCGCTGATCGTGACTCCCGCCCAGGCAAAGGAATGCAGGACCGCCACGTTGAGCTCGAC
>JBLNGJ010000548.1:0-6167 GCA_050264675.1 Micromonosporaceae bacterium | reverse complement strand
ATTTGTGTAGTTTGGGAGCAGCCCTCACCGCCCGACGCCAGGGCCGCCGCGGTTGGCGACAGCCTGGGCGCGCAGCCTGGCTATCCGACGTGGCCGGTGGGAAAGTCCACGAGGCCATGATTGGCCCGGGTTCCACCGCCGCGGTGGTCGTTGAGGACGAGACGCTGGCCGGGCCGGCGCCGGGCAGTCGCCGTCAGAGGTCGATCGCGGTGGGGTGCTTGTACTCGTAGATGCCCAGCGTGCTCCCGCCCGGCAGGCGGATGCTGCCCTCGATGCCGTAGCCCCGGTCGACCGGCTCGGCGACGATCTCCACACCCTTCGCCTTCAGCTCGGCCAGGGTGGCCGCGATGTCGTCGCACATGAAAAACAGCTCGTGCCCCTCGCGGGTCTCCCCGTCGGCCGGGTGGATGCCGAGCTCGGCCGGCGGAAGCTTGAAGATGAGCCAGCCGCCGCCGGCGTCGACGAACGGATAGCCCAGCACATCGCGGAAGAAGGCCCGGTCGGCGTCGGCGTCCTTCGTGTAGATCAGTGCATGCACTCCAGTGATCACGGCTCACCCTAACGCTTCCAGAACTCCCGCCGGGGCTTCTCCGCCCCCGGTCGCGTGGCCAACCGAGCGGACCTGTCCGGCTCGCCGGCGAACGCGTCGAGCACAGCGAGCACCCGGGCCCATGCCTGGTCGAATCGCGCCGCCGCCACGGCGAGCGCGCGGTCCTCGTCCAGCTCAGCGACGACCTCTCGAACCGGCGCCAGCGCGCCCTCGGCCACGCCCGCCCGCTCGAGGTGGCGCAGCATCGCGGCGATTCGGCTGACCACGTCGGCGAGCAGCTGGCGCCGCTGCGGCAGTGGCAGCGCCTGCGCTGCGCGCAACCGCGTCGCCTCCTCTTTGGCCAGTCGCCCGGCGACGGTCAACTCGGCGCGCACCGCCTCCGCCGCGTACGGGCCGGTCTCCCGCGCCGGGACCGGTACCTTCAGGCGCAACCGGCTCGGTCGCGGCATGGCGATCCCCCGTCCGCGCTTGGCCTGCAGCCGGCCGCCCTCTGGAGCGGGCATCGCGAAGCCACGCGGCGCGTACGCCGCTGGAGCACTGGACGCGGCGAGCACCATCGGCGGAGCCGACTCAGCCAGCATGTCCCACCCGGCGGGTGCCTCCACCGGCTGGACCACCCGGTGCACCGCCCCACCCTCGGCTACGACGCGAGTGTCAACGGCAAGCCAGGCGGTGAACCGGCAGAGCACACCGAAGCGCAGCGATGACGCGACGATGCGCTGCTCCAGCCCCTCGGTGCTCGGGTCGGTGACGTAGCGGTCCTCCAGGTCGCGCAGGTGAGCCCGGGCCCAGAGCGCGGTCAGTCCGGGGTCACCGACGCGCCGGCCGGGCACCCGGATCGACCACTCGCCGTCGGGGCCGCTGCCGCGTACCGTCATCGCCACCTCGGCGTCGGCGGCGCCGTCGGCCGGAGCCGGCCCTTGCCGCGTCGACCTGCGGTAGCGGCCGGTGACGACGAGCGGTGCACCCGGAAAGAGGTCGGGCAGCCGGGCTGGGGCGATCGATTCGTGGAGCAGCTCGACTCCTTCTGCGGCCAGCGCGAGCCCGGTGACGAGGGGTGCCCCGATGCGCCGATGGATGCGGTCCATCGCGGCATCGAGCCGATCCTCGCTCTCCACCAGCTCGCACCGCCCCGTACCGGCAGCGGCGAGCCGGCCAAGGAAACCCGCGTTGACCGCCTGGTCGATGCCGACCGTGTGCATCCGCACTCGGCGCAGATCGGCGGTGATCTCGGCGAGGATCTGGTCCTCGTTGCCGACCTGGCCGTCGGTGACGAGCACCAGCACCGGATCGCGGTCGGCTGGGCTCCGACCGAGCAGGGCGAGCGCCTCCCGCACCGGTGCCAGAATCTCGGTGCCGCCCCGGGCGTCGGCCCGAGCCAGGTGCTCGACGGCCCGGAACCGGTTGCGGTCGTTCGCGTCCACCAGGCCCGGGTCCAGCGCCGCCGGCCGTTCGATGGTGTTGTCGAACGTGAGCACGGCGAACCGATCGGCCGGTGTGAGCGTGTCCACGATCCGCGCCGCCGCGCGTCGGGCCGCGACCATCTTCCAGCCAGCCATGCTGCCGGAGCGGTCGAGCACGAGCACCAGGTCACGGGGGCGGCTGGGGGCACCGACGATCGGGGGCAGGACGGTGAGCCGGAATGTGCCCTCGCCGGCGTGCTCGCCCGAGGCTGCGCTGCCGGGCCCAGACCCGGTCTCGACGGTCGCGTCGGGGGCGTCGGGGGCGTCGGGGGCGTCGGGGACGAGGGCAAGCGAGTGACTTTCGTCGTCGACTGCCCCGTACGCCAAGCGCAGCACGAAGTCGCGGTTGACCCGTTCGCCCGGATGCAGGCTCACCCGGCCGCCCTCATGCGCAACCGCGTGCAGGCTCGAGCGCACTTCGGCCAGCGGGAGACCGGCCGGGTCGAGGTCCACATCGAGGCTCAGCCGAACCGGGTTGGGGAAGCCGGGCAGCAGCACCGGTGGGGTGATCCGGGAGGCGTCCGGAACCGCGTCGGTGTCCTGGGCGTAGCCGTCGCCGACGCTCTCACCGGGCAGCGGCGTGCCCGGGATGTAGCGGGGCGCCACCACCAACGGCAGCCGGTAGGTCGCCTCACCGTCCTCATAGGGCAGTGGTCCGACGAAGGTCAGCGTCACGCTCACCCGCTCGCCCGGCAGGATGTTGCCGACCCGCATGGTGAAAACGTCTGGGCGCTCCTCCTCGGCGATGGACGCCCGACGCCCCTGCGTGATCGCCTCGTCGTACGCCTGGCGTGCCTGCCCGCGTTCATGCAGCTCGGCCTGCACGACCCGATCGTCGGCGGTCATCTGCATGCCGATCACCGCCGCCCGATCCGGCAGCGGGAACACGTACGTCGCCTCGAGCGGCGTGTCGAACGGGTTGCGGTAACCCTGGGTCAGCGTGGTCCGGGCGACCAGACCGGTGATCGCGGCGCGCACGTCGATCGCGTCCAGCGGCAGGTTGCCCCGGTGAGTGTGCAATGCGCCGAGCCCGGCGTCCTTGTCGGCGACCACCCGGGCCACCTCCGCTTCGCTCATGCCCACGATCGACACGGTCATTGCGCCTTCTCCGCTGCGGTTCGTCTCCATCGTCGTCATTCCCCTCGGGTGGTGTGGGCCAGCAGGCCACGCTCGGCCAGCAGATCGAGCAGGGGGCCGGCCGCCGCCCGGATCGCCGCCAGGTCCCCCGCCGGAGGTACGCCCGGCAGCAGCAGCACCGCCTCACCGCCCAGCCGGATTCCACAGAGGACGCCCGCACCGGCATCCGGGCCGCCGTCGACCAGATCGGCCGCGATCGCCTCGGTGGCCACCGCCGGGCGCTGCGCCCAGAACGCCGCACCGGCCCGGCCGGGTCCGGCGGAGGCCCGGCCGGGTCCGGCGGCGGATCGGGCCGGGGCTGCGCCTCCAGGACCCGGTGTGAGCAGCCCGACCGGCACGGCGGCGACCCGGTGCAGCATCGCCTCGGTGGCGCCGGTCAGCTCGACCTGGATCTCGGCCAGCGAGCAGCCCTGCGCCTGCCGCCGCTTGATCGCCACCAGCTGCAGCAGGTGGCGCGGCCCGTAGCGGGCGGTGCGCCCGCGCCCCCCGTAAGGCCGGTCCACCAGGCCGATCGTCGCGTACCACCGGATGATCCGGGCGTCCGGAATCGGCGTGACCCTGGCGTTGGGCGCCCGGACACCGTCGGCCGCGAGCGCTCCCGCCACCCGCCGCACCAGCTCCTCCAGCGTCCACTCGCCCATGCGACCC
Source organism: Micromonosporaceae bacterium (assembly GCA_050264675.1). GTDB lineage: Bacteria > Actinomycetota > Actinomycetes > Mycobacteriales > Micromonosporaceae > JBLNGJ01. Next base: position 2,369 of record JBLNGJ010000548.1, on the reverse strand, counting down.
ACAATGACACTGTCATCTGACACTGTCAAACGCGCATCAGCGCCCGGCCGCCACGACCGATGATCGCGATTAGCGGCCCAGATCGTGCAGTTCAGCCGCCTCCAACTGCACATTCCGGACCACGAATCGCGATCATGGTCGGGAGGTCAGCCCCGGGAGCAAGGGGGCAGAATGGCGATCGTGCGACGGTCGGGGATCCTGATCATGGTCGGCGCGCTCCTCCTGGCGACGGTGGCTGCGGTGCTGGTGCGCTACGGACGGCCCGCGGCCAGCCAGACCGCGGATGGCGGCGCACTGGTCAGCACGCCGCCGAACGGCCAACCGGCGAACGGTGCGCCCGACGCTGTCCTGCTCGCCGCCGGCGACATCGCCTCGTGCAGCTCCTCCGGCGACGAGACCACGGCCCGGCTGCTCGATGGCCTGGCCGGCACGATCGCTGCGCTGGGCGACCTGGCGTACCAAAACGGGTCGGCGACCGACTTCGCGCGCTGCTTCGACCCGACCTGGGGGCGGTTCCGGGCGCGCATCCGCCCGGCCATCGGCAACCACGAGTACGGCTCGGCCGACGCCGCGCCGTACTTCCGCTACTTCGGCCCCGCCGCCGGCGAACCGGGGCGCGGTTACTACTCCTACGACCTGGGCGCGTGGCACGTGGTGGTGCTCAACTCCAACTGCGGCCTGGTCGGTTGCCAGGCCGGCTCGGCGCAGGAGCGGTGGCTGCGCGCCGACCTGGCCGCGTCGCCTCGGGCGTGCACCCTCGCGTACTGGCATCACCCACTCTTCACCTCGGGCGCGAACCACCCGGGCGAGGTGCGGATGCGGCCGCTCTTCCAGGCGCTCTACGACGCCGGGGCCGAGGTCGTGCTCACCGGGCACAACCACAACTACGAGCGGTTCGCGCCGCAGTCGCCGACCGGGGCGGCGGATCCGAGCCGCGGCATCCGCGAGTTCGTGGTCGGCACCGGCGGCGGCGGCCGCTACGCGTTCGGCGCGGTCCAGCCCAACAGCGAAGTGCGCGACCACAGCGCGTACGGCGTGCTGCGGCTGACCCTGCACGCGACCTCCTACGACTGGCAGTTCGTGCCGGAGCCGGGTAACGATTTCCACGACTCCGGCACGAGCGCCTGCCATTAGGCGCGGCCGGCTAGGCGCGCGGGCTGTCGGACCAGCCGGAGCCCTGCCGGACCGCCCAGTCGCGCCAGGCGCGACGGCGCCAGCCGAGGAAGCAGAAGCCTTTGATCAGGAAGATGCTGAGGAAGAAGAGCGGGATGATCGGCCAGAAGAAGTGGGCCGACCCGGCGGCGAGCAGGACGATGGTGAGCAGGATCAGCAGCGGCACCGCTCGCCAGATAAGGCCGCGTCGCCACGGGCCCCAACCATGACCGGGCCCGAAGCCCGGTCCGGAGCCGGGCCCGAAGCCCGGACCCGACCCTGAGCCCGACGCCGACCCGGAACCTGGGTCCGCCCCGCGGCCACCTGGACCACGCCCGCGACCGGGGCCACCGTGGCGACCACCGGTCGGACCCCAGCCCTCTTCGCGGGGCAGGTCGGTGACGAGCGGGCGCAGCTCGTCGCGGTAGCGCACCGCGTACACGCGGGTCAGCCGCTCGTCCCCCTCGTCGAGGCTGAGCCGCCCCTCGCCGACCGCCTCGCGGATGGCCCGGGCGTACTCCTCACGCTCCGCATCGGACGCCCGGACCCGGGCGCCACCCTCGGCCGAATCGGTGCTCATGTGGTGCCTCCCATTGGTGAAGTTTCTCGAAGCTTGCGAGAGAAACCAGGCGGCTTGTCTCGAAGCTTGCGAGAGAAACCAAGCAGGTCTTATCTGAGCTCCAGGTTCGCTGTTGGCAGGCGCGGCGCCGTCGGTCGCGCGGAGTCTTCTCGGGTACGCGCGGCGGCGCAGCCGGGCGGCCGCACTACTCCCGGCGGCGTATCCGGACTCGCCGACGCGGCGATGCCGGCTCCGCCCGGCTCGCCTACCGTTCCCGGTGTGAGGACCGGCAGATGGCACGACGGGCCGGGGCCGCCTTGGGCCACCCGGGGCCGGCACCCGCGGCTGTTCCTGCCGGCGCTGCTCGCCCTGGTTCAGGTGGTCGGCACCGCGGTGGCCGCCCGCCGCCAGCCCGAGGCGCGCCCGCTCGACGCGCTGGGCTACGTCCTGCTCGTGGCCGGCCCGGTGGCGTTCGGCGTGCTGCGCCGGCTGCTGCTGCCCGCGCTCATCGGCACGCTGGTGCCCACGGTCGGCTACGCGCTGGCCGGCTACCCGCGAGGGCCGTTCTTCGTCGCCGCGGTCGTGGCGCTCTTCGCCGCGGTGCGCACGGGTGCGCGGGTCGGCGCCTGGGTGGCCTGCGGCGTGGCCTACCTGGCGT